>JAUNVB010000052.1 GCA_030537835.1 Andreesenia angusta
CTTTAGATAGTGCTGTTTTGAGAGATTGGTTAGAAAATATAGATTATATACTGCAGGGTAGAGATATAGACTATCTGATAATACACCATGTAGAACCTGATCACTGTGCAGGTATAGTTACAATTTTAGAAAAATATCCAAATGTAAAAGTTATTGGTAATGCCAAAAGCTTCAAATTTTTAAATCAATTCTACAGATATGACGCTATAGAAAAAGGTCAAGCAATAGTTATAAAGGACGGGGACGTTTTAGAAACAGAGAATCGGAAGTTTGAATTCATCCTAACTCCTATGGTCCACTGGCCAGAAGTGTTTATGAGTTACGAATCTACAGATAAACGTATTTTCACATCTGATGCATTCGGAAGTTTTAAAGCTTTAGCCGGAAATTATTGGGCCGATGAGGTCGATATGAATGATTGGTTAGATGAAATGCGTCGCTATTATATAAATATAGTAGGCTGTCACGGTCTATCAGTTCAAAAACTTTTTAAGAGAATTAAAGATTTAGAGATAAAGGAAATTTTCCCTCTACACGGTCTATGCTTTCGTGATGAGGATAATATAAATATGGTTATGGAAAAATATAGAATTTGGTCCACATTTACACCAGAAGATATAGGTGTAGTAATGGTCTACGGATCTATGTACGGTAATTCAAAAGAATTTGCTGAAGAATTAGCAATACTTCTAGCTGAGAGAGGCGTTAAAAATATTCAGATGTTTGATGCATCTCAAACAGAACCTTCTATAGTTATGACGAAGCTATTCCGTTATTCACATGCTGTCTTCTCAATAGCAAATTATAATAATCAAATTTACTTCCCTTTAGCTGATTTATTCAATGAACTCGTTCATTCAAATTATCAAAATCGTAAATATGCTTTAAGCGTAAATAAAACATGGGGTGGACAAGCTGAGAAAAAGGCCCAAGAACTTTTTGGTGCCATGAAAAATCTAGAACAAGTAGGAGAGACTTTCCAAATAATTTCTAGAAGAACACCTGAACAATGGGACGATTTAGTTGCTCTAGCAGATGCTATTGCAAATAGTATAGAGGAAGAAAAGAATAGTAATTAATATAAGAAAGCCATTGAATCAATTGATTCAATGGCTTTCTCTATTTATCAAAATCAAGAAGTTTATCTATAATTATTTCAATATCTGATCTTTGATCTCTTTCTTTTATCGCATCCTTAACTTCTTTAAAATGATCCGTTATAATTCCATCTACATTCGATTTTACAAATCTATCTATAGATTTCGGAGTATTTACAGTCCAAACGATAGCTTTTTTACCAGCTTTCTGTATCTCTTCGACTCTTCCCTTACTCGCTTCTCTCTCTTCCATTATTAAATAATCCCCTTTTAATTTTCCTATATCACCTATTGAGAAAAAATATAGAAATCCGGATTTCATCTCAGGATATTTCTCTTCAATATATTTTATCAATTCGTAATCAAGGGATAATAAAACAATTTCATCCTCCATATCCCTTTCTTTTACTAATCTTACAATATCATCTGCCATCTGTTGATCGGCTGTGCTTCCTTTTAACTCTATAAATAATCCAATATTGTTTTTACCCGTATCAAGAAACTCTTCTAATCTAGCCACTTTCTGAGAAGGTCTAGATCTATCAAATATGTCCTTTATCTTTAATCTCTCTATTTCTTCTAATTCCATATCAGAAGATGTTCTTATTTCTCCTGTCAACCTCTTGAAATTCATATCATGATTTATAATATATTCATTGTCTTTAGTCCTCTGCACCTGAACCTCTCGCGACTAAAGTCATGAGGTTCTTGGTCAATTACTCCTTTGCTGCAAGTACAGTATCACCAAGCTATCCCCATAGTTCCTACGGTTCTTCATATCTTAATTATATTACTAATTCTTTTAATCCTTGTTTTAATATATTTATACTAGCATCAATATCTCTGTCATGGGAACTTCCACATCTTTTAAAAGACCATTCTCTTATATTTAAATTCTTTACTTCTTCTTTCCACAATTAGAACATATTTGAGAACTTGCAAAAAATGTATCTATTTTAATCATTCTTTTTCCATACCATCTTGCCTTATATTCTAATCATCTGACAAATTCTCCCCATGATACATCCGATATACTTCTAGCTAATTTTCTATTTTCCTATTTAAGTAATAGTTATATACATATCTCACACAACCGAAAGTATTTTTTAATAATTCTTCTTGCTTTTTGTTTGGATATATTCTAAATTTATATGATTTTTTCAATTGATTCACCTATTTTTGTTTTTTTATATATTCTATTATTTCATATATTAAACTATTTAATAGAATATGCATAACTTCCGCCATACGTTATTTCCATAATTTATAATCTATAATTAACATAACATATGTTTTTAGGTTTATCAAAATATTGCTGTCTTATTAGATAATATAATTAAAATATGAAGAACCTTTTTTCTTTAGCTCTTCGAGGTCTAGTTCACATTAAGTCGCTACACTCAATGCAGT
>JAUNVB010000028.1 GCA_030537835.1 Andreesenia angusta
TTTTCTTTAGCTCTTCGAGGTCTAGTTCACATTAAGTCGCTACACTCAATGCAGTTCTCTTATGAACTTCTTTAGCTTTCACTAAAGCACAGACTATATCTTATCCGTTAGCATTACCTAGTACGGCGAAACCACTTCCATTACCAATCGCTTGTAATGTACTCCCCTCACGAGGGATAGTCGTTGAAGTTTCTCCTTTTCGGAGCTTACCTGCTGATTACCGATTATATTAACACTTAGGCTTTAACCTTATGTCATCTAATTAATTTTTTCTGTTTTCACAACTTTCACGCTTAAGCTTATTTCATCTTTACGTTGTAGTTTAATTAGCTTTACGGTTTCCCAGCAATTCAGTTTCTTTGTTGGGTATTCTCATACCTCTACATACAAGTTTCCCTGTATGCTAACTCTTTTTAATTGTCTTACTCATGATTAAAATCACTGTGCGACAATTGTAGAATCAAAATCTGTATCAAAACTTATATTTACACCTTCCATATTAGGTTCTTTTCTAACTCCTATTACCTCATACATGCCCTTTCCTGGAATAGAAACTGCATATCCTATTGCCGTCATAGGATCTGAAAATAGCTTAGTTGCTGTGCCATAACCAAGAATAATCTTCTTATCATTTGAGTTTCCTTCTTCTTCAGTAAAATTTAAACCACTTTCTAAATCTACATCCCTTGATTTCTCATAAGGAATTATAGAACCATTTGCATTTTTATCAAAGAATGAGAAATTGAAAAAATCGAATTTAAAGAGTTCTACCTGTTTATTTTTTTCGACCTTCTTTACACCCTCTATTTTTTCTATCTCAGCTATATCCTGTTCATTAAATGGACTTATATTAGCTGCATCTTGATCAAACCCTTGATTGTAAGAAATACTTATATCGTTTAAATTAGAAGAATCCAATGATGAAGTTGCTTCCTTAGATAATCCTTGCCCTACTGCTAAAATCGCTGAAACCGACGATATTCCAATTATTATTCCTATCATAGTCAAAAATATTCGAAGTTTATAGGCTCTTATACTATACCAAGCAGTTTTTATTAAATCTAAAAAACTCATCAAATACCTCCTTCTATGAATTCACCATCAGATAAAAATATATCTCTAGTAGTGAACTTCTTTAAATCAGGATCGTGAGTTACCATCGCAATAGTCTTTCCTTCATTATTCAACTGCACTAATAAATCCATTATCTCTTGACTCGTTCTTGAATCAAGAGCTCCTGTAGGCTCATCTGCAAGTATAAGAGGAGCATCCGTTATCAATGCTCTTGCTATTGCAATTCTCTGTTGCTGTCCACCAGACAGTTCAAAAGGTCTATTATGGATCTTATCTATCAATCCTACTTCTTTTAATTTTTCTTTTATCTTCCTATCTATTTCTGATTTATCATATTTCTTACTTCCATAGAGAAGTGGCAATTCTATATTTTTATATATATCTAGTGATTGAATTAGATGAAACTGTTGAAATATAAATCCTATATTTTCATTTCTAAAATTTGACCTACGTTTCTCATTAAAATTAGTAATATCTTCTCCATTAAATATATATTCTCCTGAATTGAAATCATCTAGCAATCCCAATATATTCAATAATGTCGTCTTACCACTTCCAGATTTTCCCATTATACTTAAAAATTCACCTTTTTTTATATATAAATCTAAATCCTTAAGTACATGTATATTTCCAGCACCCGTATTATAAGATTTATTTAATTTTCTAAGCTCTATTATATTACTCAATAATATCGCCTTCTTTCAGTTCCGGATTAGGATTCTTTACAATTACATCCTTCTCCTTTAATCCAGATTTGACGATTAAACTCTCACCTTCTATTCCTTTAGTAAATATTTGTCTCTTCTTCAATTTATTATCTTTCCCGATCAAAAATACATATTTTTTACTATTTTCTTCGATAACAGATTTCTTGGGTAATTTTATTTCATTTTCTTCCTCAAGAGGTATTTTTGTTTGAACATGGAACCCATCTATAAGATCTTCCGTGTCTTTATCTAAGACTATTATCACTTCATATTCAGAATTTTGATTAATATTTGTATCTTGCTGCGGGCTGATTCCATTCAGATTTGCATTTATATTAGTTCCAATTGATTCACTTGAAACAGCTATTCTGTTTACACTTTCTATCTTAGAATCATATGATTTATTACTAGCAACAAATACTGACTTTCCTGTCATACCTTCTCTTATCTTATTTAAATCTTTTTCTTTTACTTTGCCTGAGATTATATTTTGACTATTCCTTACAGTTATTCTCTTTTGATTTCCTTGAGCACCACTAATATTTTCGATACTTATCTTTCCACCAATATCAGTCACTTCTGTCTCATAAGCCTTAGATCTCAACCCCTCTATTTGTCTTTGAATCTTTGCTATCTGGGAATCATAGTCAGTCATAGGTGTGTCTAATTCTG
Organism: Andreesenia angusta; assembly: GCA_030537835.1. Classification (GTDB taxonomy): domain Bacteria; phylum Bacillota; class Clostridia; order Tissierellales; family Gottschalkiaceae; genus Andreesenia; species Andreesenia angusta_A. Next base: position 2,454 of record JAUNVB010000028.1, read on the forward strand.
TAGAAGGCAGTTGAGAGTACATTATAGGTTGTCCTGCTGCCTTTGCTTCTTCTATCATATTAGCTCTTTGAGTTTCTAATTTCTTAATCTGCTTATTTCTAGATTCTATCTCATTAGCTTTATTAGTTCTCAATCCTTCTATATCATGACCTAATTCAGCTATCTGATTTATAACTTCTTGATTCCTATAAGATATCAATATATCCCCAGGATTGACCTGATCGCCATCTTTAAAATTTATTGAATCAAGTTCCCCTTTTACCGGATTAGTCTCATAAACTCTAACTGATTTTGGCTTTACAATACCATTTATGAAAATATATTTTTTTGAAGGAATTGTATATTTCTCTAATTTCAATGCAGATTTTTTATTACTATTACTTACAATTCCATAAATTGATACCCCAATTATCATAAGCACTGATATAGCTATTAGTATTTTAGTTAGCTTATTGCCTTTCATATTGACCTCCTTAGAATATAGCCATTATTCCATATAGAATAAGATTTGGTACCGTTTTTATATCTTTATATTTATCGTTATTAAATATGAGATTTGCTCCTGCTAAAGTTATCATTACTACTATAGCCGTTAAAATAGCTGTTAAGACGAATATTTTCTCCTGTTTATAGAAGAATATAAGTATTAAATTGATTATAGTTAAACTAATATATTTAAAGCTCATAATACTGAAATGATTCTTATTGAAATCTTTCAACAAATCATTATTTTCTGAATTAATCCTCTTATATATTGCTTTACATATTAGATAAGCTATTCCTATACCAATAATTGTGCCTACTATAGTTATTCCAATTATTGTGCTTATAGAAGGATTAACCATCCAACTTAAAGGACTATCTACCTGATCCATTATAGCTTGCATATCCTTAGCTTGCTGAGTATTTAATGCCTCCTTTTGAGCAAATGCATTAGTTATAATCTGTAAAATCACTATTATTGGGAACACTATTTTTACATTTTTTCTTAAATTATCCAACTAAATATCTCCTTTCATAGTTCTCCAATTCCCGTATATTAAATTATATTCCATATTTATAAATAAAATCTTAATTTCTTGAAAAAAAAAGAAAAATAACAGAAGCTCTGTTATTTTTCTATAAATCTATACCTACTAAATCTTCTAACATCTTTATTCTAGTATTTTGATCTTCTATTTCTTCAAAAGGAAGATTCTCAGGTTTTCCTTCTGCTTTTAATATTAATTTAATAAAACTTCTAGCTTCTAAATTATATGAATTTATCCTCTTTAAATTATTTTTTTCTTTACTTAAATCAGAAATTCCATGATCTGTACCTAATGTAAATTCATATCCAAGCTCTGAATATATACTATCAGTCAAATCAGTCCTAAGACCAAAAGGATAAGTAAATATCTTAGAAGAATGACCTAGATTTTCATATATCTCTTTCTGAATCAAAAAATCGTCATTTACTATTCTATCTTTTATTTTTTCCTCTTTTTCCCAATAGAGTCCTATAACTCCATTCGATTCATTTCTTCCATTACCAATATTATGCAAATCGTAAGAGTGAGACTCTATACTTATAAGTCCACTTTCTTCCATCTCTCTAGCTTCTTCCCATGAAAAATGCTTTATTATAGGGTTGTTTCCTATAACTTGAGTATCTTTACCTACAGACCATCCGATTATACCAAAGCTCGCTTTCATATCTAATGCCTTTAAAATTGGATATGCTATATCATAATTACTATGGTATCCATCATCAAAAGTCAGGATTATTGGATTTTCAGGTAATTCCTTACCCATTTCCTTATAATCTAGATAATCATAGAAAGAAATCGGATTATAGTTAAGAGCTTTTAAATATAATAGTCCTTCTTTAAAATTATTCGTATCTAGGACTATAGGATTATTTCCTTCATAATTATCTCTTATATCGTGATATAAGAGTATCGGTATCCTATCTTCTTTAGATGCATCTGAACTCATTTTCATGGAAAAGATGGGGATAACAATTGCTATTAAAGATAATATTAAAAATATTTTTCTTCTCAAAAAATCCCTCTTTTCATTTTAATTATTTTCATCTTCAATATTTTTTATTATATCATCTACTACCTTAGATATTTCATCTACTTTATTTTTTGCAATATCTTTATCCTTGTCAGTAGCATATATATATATCTTTATCTTAGGCTCCGTTCCTGATGGTCTCATTACATACCATGATTTATCATCGAATATATACTTAACTGCATTTTCTTTTTCATCATATCCTAAATCATATACATAATCTGCTTTATAACCTTTTTGCTCTCTATAGTCTTTCATTTCAACTAAAACGGATTTGCCTATCATTTCAGGATAATTAGATCTAAATTCTTCCATTATCTTATCTATTATTTCTCTTCCCTTTATTCCTTTTAATATAACTGAGTAGAGCTTTTCTTCAAAATATCCATATTTTCTATATAGTTCATCTAATCTATCGAGTAGGTGTATACCATCTTTTTTATAAGCTGCTGTCATCTCTGCTATAAGCATAGTTGTAGAAACGGCATCCTTATCCCTTACGAATGTCTCCGGTAAATATCCTATACTCTCTTCGTATCCAAATATATATTCACCTTTATCCTCAGCTTCTAACTCTCTTATAGCTTTCGCTATATTCTTAAATCCAGTATATACATCCCTATATTCTAAGCCATAATCATCTGCTATTGATTCTGTAAATCTACTAGATACTATAGTTTTAACTAGCACTCCATTTTCTGGTAATTCATTTCTCTTCTTTTTTTCTGAAAGTATATAGTCCATTAGGAGATAGCCCATTTCATTTCCGCTTATCTTATGGTATTCTCCATCCCTTTCAATTAAAGCAGCTACTCTATCAGTATCCGGATCAGTAGCAATTATAATATCGGCCTTTTTTTCTTTTGCCAATGTAATTGCTAATTCAAAAGCTTTTATATCTTCTGGATTAGGATATTCTAAAGTTGGAAAATTGCCATCTGGTTTCTTCTGTTCTTTTACAGTATGAACATTCATAAATCCTCTTCTATCTAGAACTTTTAAAACATTTTCGGCTCCAACACCATGAAGTGGAGTATAGACAATATTTATATCTTTGTCTATATCATCTCTTAAACTCAGATTTAATACCTCTTCTATATATCTATTATCCACAGAATCAGGAACGTCTAATATTAGTTTTTTCTCTCTAGCTTCTTCTTCTGATATTATCTTTATTTCCTCATAAGATCTAATCTGATTGAATTTCTCTGTTATCTTTTCTGAATCTGTTGTGGAGTATTGCGCACCATCTGAACCATATGCCTTATATCCGTTATATTCCGGCGGATTATGGCTTGCCGTAATCATCACTCCTGTATCCGTTCTCAATTCTCTTACTGCAAATGATGCTTCCGGTGTAGGCTTCATCCCTTTAAATAGATATGTCTTTATTCCATTTGCTGCAAAAACTCTTGCTGCAATTAATGCAAATTCATCCGATTTAATCCTACCATCATAAGAAATAACGGCCGTTTTTTCTTCACTCTTAGAATTTTCTAATACATAATAAGCTATCCCTTGAGTAGCTTTTGCTACAGTATATTTATTCATTCTATTAGTTCCATAGCCAACTACTCCTCTGAGCCCAGCAGTTCCAAATTCTAAATCCTTATAGAATCTATCTTTTATCTCTTCCTCATCATCTGCTATTGAAAGTAATTCTTCTCTTACTTCACTGTCAAAATAATCGTCCTTGATCCAGCAATTATACCTATCTTTATAATTCATCGCTTTCACATCCTTATCTATTTCTTAAGCATATTAATTAACCAATTTAAACCATCATCAAAATATTCTCTTCCTTTATAAGAAAAGTTTGGATCTAATATCATAGGTATTTCTCTTTCTGATGAATTTATATATGAAATAACCTTTTCTATATCTATCCAGCCATTTTCAGGTCTTTGATCTTTATTTATAGGTATATATCCAAATTTATTAAGATCTTCTCGATTTCTCGTATTATAAAGATGAATCATATTAATATGTTGAAGCATCATTTCTAATTCTAAATAAAAATCTCTTTTTCTTTCTTTGCTTCTAAAATACAGTTCACCAATATCTAGACAAAGCCCTATATTTTCATACTCTGAAATCATTTCTATCCAATGCTTAGGACTGCTATAATCTAAAAACAATGCTGAATACTCTATATTTATTGTAATATCATATTCTTTTGCTAATATATTTAATCTATTTAAACTCTTCCTTGCAATATCTAAGAATTCATCTAAATCATTATATACCTCTGTGCTCATTTGTTCTGATAGAAAATGAATGACCGCATAATCAACATTAAATCCTCTTATCATATTTAAATTTGCCTCTAAAACCTCAAAATTGGCGTTTCTAAGTCTAAAGTTCTTACTCATATAAAATGTATCTTTAGGATTAGATTGATGATAAATTGGAAGATGATAACCCACTTTAATATCATTATTTCTTGTCATTTTTATTATATCTAATAATGCTGCTGATCTCGTAACTGCTTGACATATCTGCGCTCTTTTAAATCCCTTATTTATAATATAATCTGGATTAAGATCGCGTACTGAAATACCAATTTGTGAATTCATAAAAGTCTTCCTTTCTAAAAATCCTAATAAAAACTAAACTAAAGCGAACATTATATTCCCTTTACAAACAAGTTCTCCATCAGCTGTAATACAACCTTCAGCAACTCCTATGCCTCGTCTTATCTTTACAAGCTCAACCTCTATATTCAAAACATCTCCTGGCACAACTTGCTTTTTAAACCTTACTTTATCTATTCCTGTAAAGACTCCTAATTTGTCCTTATACTCATCCATAGTTTTTAAAGCAACTAAGCCTACCTGTGCCATAGCTTCTACCATTAAAACACCGGGCATTATTGGATTTCCAGGGAAATGACCCTGAAAAAATGGCTCATTTATAGTTACATTTTTTATACCAATTGCCTTTTTGCCCTCTTCTAATTCAATAATTTTATCAACCAATAGGAATGGATACCTATGTGGAAGTGTTTCTAAAATATCTTTGATATCCATATATTCACCTTCTTATATTCTTCTTTAATCTCTATTATAACAGAAAATAGATTCTATGTAATAATTTCAACTACCTATTTGCATAATTAAATAGTTTATAGCTAAAATATTTAAAGACCGTAAAAAACGGTCTTTAAATAGTATTAAATATTGTAAGCACTATTGGTATAGTTATAAGACTGACTAATGTAGATAAGAATACACCCTTAGATGCCAATTCATAATCAGAGTCAAATTGTCTTGCAAATATCGCAACTGTAGTAGCTACAGGCATTGCTTCTAATAATATGAGAACTCCTACTATATTTTGATTTAATCCTAAAGGTTTCAATATGAATATAGATATTATTGGAAAGATTATAAGTCTTATAATTATATTGACAATTAATTTATAATCTCTAAATACAGATCTTATATCTGTACTCGTTAAAAACGCTCCAATAGAAAACATAGCTAATGGTGTCGTTGTAGAAGCTAAAATATCTAGTGGAATCTCAATAAACTTCGGAAATTCTATCTGGATTAAAAATATAGAGAAGCCAATTAAAACCGATATTATTCCTGGATTTCTTATTAATTCTCTAATACTAACCTTATGCCCTCTATTTGCTCCCTCAGAAATTAGTTTTATTCCTAATGTCCAAGTCACTATATTAAAACAAATATTTACTATGGCAGTATAAAAGAGTCCTTCTTGTCCAAATAAAGCCCCTGCTACAGGTATCCCCATAAATCCACAATTAGAAAATAAAATCATCATAGAAAAGATTGATCTCTTAGTATTATTTTTTTCAAATAGTCTATTAAATAATATGGATATTAAATATTTAAGTAAATACCCTATTAAACTTATTATCAATACTATACCTGCATAGAATAATTTGCTTCTTGAGAATTCAATATTCATAGAGCTTATTATAGATGCTGGCATACTTATAAGCACGACTATATTAGTCAGTCCTGCAACCTCTCTATCCCCAATAATATTCTTTTTTCTTATAAGATATCCGATCCCTATTAATATGAATAGTGATAAGCATTGAGTTAATAAGTTTTGAAACATTAATATCCTTCTTTCTTAAATTTATTTACATTTTTATCTTATCAGTACCCCTTGCTATAGCGGTAATAGGATTATCTACTACTCTAGTCTTAATTCCTAACTCTGCTGCTATAAGCCTATCTATACCTTCGAGTAGAGCACCTCCACCTACTAATATTATTCCATTATTATTTATATCAGCTCTATCCTGATCTTTTAGTCCTGAAATGACTTCTTTAATTGCTCCTATTAGAGAATTTAAAGATTTTTCTATTGCTTTTTGTATCTCTGTGTTTTGCAATATAATTCTTTTCTGTTCATCAGTTTCTAAATCCCAAACATTTACTTCTAAATTCTCAACTCTAGGACATATTATAGCTGAGCCTATTCTTCTTTTAATATTTTCAGCACTTTTCATAGATATATCTGAATTATATTCTCTTTTAATATGATTTCTAATATCCTGATTCAGAGTATCGCCACCTTCTTTAATCGATAAGCTATATATTATCTCTCTAGACTTTATAACTGAAATATCAGTTGTTCCTCCTCCCATATCTACTATTAATTTCGCATATGGACTCTCAATATCAAGCCCTGCACCCATAGCAGCTGCTAAAGGTTCAGTAATTATCCTAATATTAGTTCCTCCTGATATTTCTGCGGCCTCTATAATGCCTTTTTTCTCTAAATCTGTCATAGATTTCGGAGTACATATTGTAATATCTGGTCTAAATATTCCATTTTTTATACTCTTTTTAAGAAAATACTCTACCATCTGTCTGACCATATTGTAATCTGATATTATTCCATCTTTAAGCGGTCGGATTTCTCTTAGATTCTCATCAAATCCTATTCTTCTTCTGGCTTCATCTCCTATTGCAATTATCTGATTTTTATCATCTACAGCTACAATAGATGGTTCTTGCAGTGTTATTCCTTTTCCTCTTATGTAAACTATCGTTGAGGATGTGCCTAAATCAAGAGATATTTTATCTTTGAAAATCATTTCTATCGTCCTTTCTTCTATTCAATTCCTCAATTCATTTATAAGTTTTTATACCCTTTTCTACTATATATATGCAATATAATCTAAAAAAGAGCAGGCTAAATCCCGCTCCTCAAAATAATAATTTATTTAATTTCTACGATATATCTTGCCACCAAGATTAAGTATTTTTTCTTCTATATTAGAATAACCTCTATCTATATGATAGATATCAGATATCTCTGTAACACCATCTGCTATTAATCCAGCTAGAATTAGAGATGCTCCTGCTCTTAAATCTGTAGCTTTTACTTTTGCACCTTTTAGTCCATTAACTCCATTTATAATGGCTTTACGATCATTAGTCACTATATTAGCTCCCATTTTTATGAGCTCATCTACATGCATAAATCTATTTTCAAATACAGTTTCTTCTACAGTACTCTTTCCATTTGCAACGGAAAGCAGAGTCATGAACTGAGATTGCATATCCGTAGGAAACCCTGGATAAGGCAATGTCTTTATATCGACACCTTTTAATTCTCTATCTCCTATAACTCTAATACTATTTTCATATTCTAGAACTTCCGCCCCAATCTCATTCAATTTAGCTATAACAGGCTTTATATGATTTGAAAGCACATTCTCTATCATTATATCGCCTTTAGTAATAGCTGCTCCAACCATATACGTTCCAGCTTCAATTCTATCAGGTATTATTTGATGATTTACACCATTAAGAGAGTTGACTCCCTTTATTCTAATAGTACTCGTTCCTGCACCTCTTATATCGCCACCCATCTTATTAATATAATTTGCAAGATCGGTTATTTCAGGTTCCATAGCTGCATTTTGAAGAATAGTCTCTCCCTCTGCTAATGATGCAACCATTAGTATATTCTGAGTAGCTCCTACGCTTGGAAAGTCTAAATATATTTCATTTCCAACTAATTTATCTGCTTTTGCCTCTACGAAGCCTTCTTCCATTATTATTTCTGCCCCTAAAGCCTTAAACCCTTTTAAATGAAGATCTATAGGTCTGCTCCCTATAGCACAACCTCCTGGCATAGCGATCTTCGCTCTACCCAATCTAGCAAGTAGAGGTCCCATAACTAAAAATGATGCTCTCATCTTGTTCATTAACTCATAAGGGGCCTCATATGCTCTTATATCTGATGCATTTATTTCAACTTCTTCTTTTCCAATTTTCTCAACTTTTGCTCCTAAAATCTCTAAAACTTCCGAAATAATTTTTACATCATTCAGGTCTGGTACATCTTCTAATCTGCATGTCCCTGAGGAAAGCAAAGTTGCTGCTAGTATCGGTAAGGCTGAGTTCTTCGCACCACTTACTCTGACACTTCCTTTAAGGGGAGGACTCTTTTCAATTATTATTCTTTTCAATTCTTATCCTCCTAATCAGTATTATTATATTCCAATCTTAATTATACAATAAGTAGAGGCTTTTTACTATTGTTATTATTGAGTCTACACAAAAATGTTATAATTTTGTCTTTTTTACTATAAATATCATAGTTAAGTAAATTAAAAAGGCTGAATCGTAGAGTATGACTCTATCGATTCAGCCTTAGACATATTATTCTTTAGCTATATCAATTTTATTCCTATTTTCTTTTAGATTGATTATTATAGCTCCTAAACCTAAGCATATTATCATAAAGTTTATTATAAATCCTGCAAATGGAATTAGAGTAAGTAGTTTTATTATTATAAGTCCTAATAGCGCCCCCCATATGCCATAATGAATTTCTCTTCCTCTAAATATGGCATCTCCTATAGCTACCGATATTATTATCTGAGAAATATATATCGATATACCATAGAGCAATGATAATATAATTGCTGAGGAGAGTCCAATAATAGTTACCATTAATATGATTATTATAGCCGGCATTAAGATTAATGTTGCTAATCCTATACCGAATGAAAGTAAAGGATTTTTCTTCATTGTCCTAGCATTAGATATCCATAATCTTCTATTTATAATTATTCCTATTGCCCAGACTAATAAAAGCCCTAATATCGATATTACTATATCTTTAAATACATTTAAAATGGACTTTTTCTTATTTTCTATCTCAGTCTTTTTATATTTTAAATCTCCTTCTACCTTAGAATCAATTCCGCTGATTTTATTTTTTGACTCATAAGTCATATCACCTTTTACTTTAAACTTATCACCTATATCACATTTGTCAAACGTGAGATTTAGGTCTCTTCCTACCTCACCATTAAGTAATATATTAGAACCTCCCATAAATAAATCTCTTTCCACTCTAAAGCCTTCATCTAAATTTATTATATTCCCTGCCACAAAAACATCTCTTGAATTACTCTTAATTGTGACTAAATTTCCAGCTGAGAATATAGTGCCTTTGACTTCTCCTTCGATATTAATATTATTACCTGCTATGAATAAATTACCATCAATATTTCCCCTTATATTTATATCTTGTCCTGCAATAAATGCATTTCCATTAATATTACCGTCAATATTTATATTGTTTCCTGAGTAAAATGCCGTTCCTTCTTCTATCTTTCCAGACTCTAATCCAATAGCATCTCCAATATTAAAATTCGACTTAGCAAACGACACTATACTAAATGATAATATAGTTAAGCAAATTGTTAGAATCATGAATATCTTCTTTTTAAACCTTATGTTTTCTTTCAAATTATCTTCTCCTTCGATTATATTTATTCATTTTCTATTTGCTTATATATATACCCTATACAAATATTTTAAATCAAATTTACTATGATTTTAACTTTCGAAGCCCCATTTAGCTCTTATATCCTTTTCTATATTAGAAAATAAAAATTTATCTAATAATAAGCCTATAAATATTATACTTATCATAATTGCAGCAACTTTAGCTATGTCTTGAAAATCTCTTCCTAAAATTAATATATGACCTAGACCTTCTGATGAAGCTATCATCTCACCTGCTACTAATGCTCTCCAAGCAAATGCCCAGCCTTGTTTAAGGCCAGTAAATATAGTAGGTAATCCAGCCGGTAATATTACTTTTCTAAATAATCCATTTTTCTTTAAACTATACTCTTTTATTCCCATAGTTTTAGCAGCTTTAATATATATTGGCAATATATTTTCAATAGCTTCTGAAACAGATAAAGCTATTGAAAATACTGATGATATTATTACTATAAATATAATAGCAATTTCTCCTAATCCAAACCATAATAATGCAAAGGGAACCCAGCATAAACTCGGTAACGACTGCAATCCAAGTATTAATGATTTCAGCGTCGTCCCTAGATTCCCCGATCTATAGATAATAAAACCTAATAATATTCCTATTATAGATGATATTGCATAAGCTATAAAAAGCCTTCTCAAACTATAAAATATTGCTATAAAAATACTTTTATCTAAGATTAATTCATACATTGCTTTTAGAGTTCTTATAGGTGAAGGAAATACATAAGCTTTCCAAATTTTAAAAACATCGACGCCTAATCTATATATTAGCTCCCAAATCATTATCAGGGCTATGTAAAATAGTATCTTTTTCAATAGTCCACTCTTCATCAAATTCTTTACTCGCAACTTTTTCCACCTCTTCCTTCAATTCTTCTATTATTTTTTCTTGTATATATCTAACATTTCTATCCGCTGGCTTTCTTGGTATAGATATATCCACTTTTATTTCTCTCTTTATTCTTCCTGGATTTGTTCCCATTAATATTATCCTCGTTCCTAGCAATACCGCTTCTTCTACATTATGAGTTACAAAAATTACTGTTTTTCCTGTTTCCCACCATATTTTTTGTAATTCTTGTTGTAATAATGTTTTTGTCTGACTATCTAATGCAGAAAAAGGCTCATCCATTAAAAGCACTTCTGAATCTAATGCTAATGCTCTAGCAAGAGCTGCTCTCTGTCTCATGCCCCCAGATATTTCATGGATATAAGAGTCTTTAAATCTAAACAAATGAACCATTCTCAAGTATTTATTGACCCTGTTTTCTATTTCTGTATCTGAAAAATTATTAATTCTTAATCCAAATTCTATATTTTCCTTAACTGTTAACCAAGGAAATAGTCCAGAGTCTTGAAACATCACTATTCTATCCTTTCCTGGTCCTTTAATCTTTTTTCCATTCATATATATATTTCCTGAATCAGGATTATCGAGACCTGATATGATATTCAATAATGTTGATTTGCCACATCCTGAAGGCCCTAAAAGACATATGAACTCTCCTCTATCTATTTTTAAATCAATATTTTCTATAGGGGTTATTTTCTCTCCATTCCTATTATATGCTTTTTTAATCGATTTTATTTCTAACATAATTAATCCTCCTTCCAAATAATATTCTTCATATCATTAGATTCTCCGAATCCTGCTTTGCTGAATATATCTATCATTTCTTTTAAATCTTCCCTCTTTACTTCATCTGTAAATTTCATTCTATTAAAAGCTTTAGTTAGAACTTTATCAGAAATTTTCTTTCCTGTTATAGCTTCAAGCTCTACTGATATATCTTTTTTTGCTTTTTCCTTATCATCGTTTATATCTTTAATTATTTCTTTATTTTCTTCTATTATTGTTTTCACTATTTCTTTTTCTTTATCTATATATTCCTGTCTTCCTATCAAAACCGTAGTAGGGTAATTTCCTTCTTTATAAGATTTATCATTGTCTAAGACTAGATTTGCAATATCGGCCTCTTCTATTAATGAGCCCCACGGCTCTGTAATAAAAGCCGCATCCACTTCATTTTTTGCAATTAAATTCTGTACATCAGAGTTTTTTGCCGGTATGAATTCTACCTCACCTAATTTATTCTCTTCTAATAGACCTCTTAATGTTACTTCCTGAGTGCTTCCTGCTTTAGGTATTGAAACTGTTCTACCTGGTAAGTCTTTTAACTCTTTAATTCCTGAAGCTTTACTTGCTAATATTATCGCACCTCCATTAGTACTTCCGGCTAAAGTTTTTATCTCTCCATTAGATTTTATATAAGCAGTATTCCCTGGACCAGGTCCTATATATGATAGATCTATTTCTTTTGCAAAAAGAGCTTCCATAACAGCCGGACCATCATTAAACTGAATCCATTCTACACTGATATCAGGACCTAGTTTTTCTTCAAAACTCCTTCTATGTTTTGCTACTAAAGCAGGTCCATGAGTTATATTTGGAAAAAATCCTATTTTTATAGTTTTATTTCCATTTCTTTGACCTATGCCTTCCACAATATAACTAGATATAAATAGAAATACTATAATAAAAAATACACCTAAATTTCTTCTCAATTAAATCCTCCTCTTTATAATCTTATAATCCTATCTGTTTACTTGGTATTAATATAACATGATATATTTCTCTTGTCAATCAATTTTAAATAAAAAAAATCAGACCATTACGGTCTGATTTTTTATCTTAATTTATTCTTGTTTTGCACTTATTCTATTAATTGCTCTATTAAGAGCCATTTCAGCTCTTGCAACATCTGTATCTTTTCCTGAACGAAGTCTTTCTTCTGCTCTCTGTCTAGCAGCTTCAGCTCTTTCTAAATCTATATCATCTGGCCACTCAGCTGCATCAACAATTAATGTAGTTTTTTCTTTAGAGACTTCCATATACCCTGAAGATATTGCTGCTTTAAGCTCCTCATTTCCTGCTTTGATCTTCAATATACTTATTTCTAGTGGAGTAACTAGAGGTATATGATTGGCAAGTATAGCTATATCTCCCGATATACTTCTTGCTACTACTCTTTCCACATCACCTTCGAAGAATTTACGTTCTGGAGTAATTATCTCTAATAAAAATTGAGACATCTCTTCACCTCCAAATTGACTAAGACTATTCGCTATCTTTCATCTTTTTAGCTTTTTCTACTGCTTCTTCGATAGTTCCCACAAATAAGAATGCTGACTCTGGAAGATCATCATGCTTACCATCTATTATTTCCTTAAAGCTTCTTATAGTATCCTTTAAAGGAACATAAGCTCCTGGCATTCCTGTAAACTGCTCAGCAACACTAAATGGTTGTGATAAGAAACGCTGGATTCTTCTTGCACGTGCAACAGTTATCTTTTGTTCTTCAGATAATTCATCCATACCTAGTATTGCTATTATATCCTGAAGCTCTTTATAGCTCTGTAATATCTCTTGTACCTGACGAGCAACTTCGTAATGTTCTTCTCCAACAACCATAGGGTCTAGGATTCTTGAAGTTGAATCCAATGGATCCACTGCTGGATAAATACCCAATGCTGATATTTGACGAGAAAGAACTGTAGTTGCATCAAGATGCGTAAATGTAGTTGCTGGTGCAGGGTCAGTCAAGTCATCGGCAGGCACATAAACAGCCTGAACTGATGTGATTGAACCGCTCTTAGTTGAGGTTATTCTCTCCTGTAATGCACCCATCTCTGTTGCTAGTGTTGGCTGATAACCAACGGCTGATGGTAGACGTCCAAGAAGTGCTGAAACCTCTGATCCAGCCTGTGTAAATCTAAATATATTATCTATGAATAGTAGTACGTCCTGACCTTCTTGATCTCTGAAGTATTCAGCCATCGTAAGTCCAGTAAGTGCAACTCTCATTCTTGCTCCTGGTGGTTCGTTCATCTGCCCGAATACTAGAGCTGTTTTATCGATAACACCCGATTCAATCATCTCATAGTAAAGGTCATTACCTTCTCTCGTTCTCTCTCCAACTCCTGCGAAAACTGAAAGACCACCATGCTCTTTAGCTATATTATTTATCAGCTCTTGTATAAGAACCGTCTTTCCAACTCCGGCTCCTCCAAATAGTCCTATCTTACCACCCTTTGCATATGGTGCTATCAAATCTATTACTTTTATCCCTGTTTCAAATATCTCTGTTGCTGTTCTCTGTTCTTCATATGAAGGTGCTTCTCTGTGTATTGGAAGCTTTTGAGAATCATCTAATTGATCCTTCTCATCTATAGTTTCTCCAAGTACGTTCAGAAGTCTACCTAATATTTTATCTCCTACTGGAACAGATATTGGAGCCCCAGTATTTATGGCTTCCATACCTCTAACTAATCCGTCCGTTGAAGACATAGAAATACATCTAACTGTATCGTCACCAACATGCTGTGAAACTTCTGCTACAACTTTATCATCGCCATTTTTGATTTCAATAGCGTTCAAAAGTTCCGGCATATTGTCATCGCTAAATCTTATGTCCAACACAGGTCCTATGATCTGTACTAGTTTTCCTATGTTCTCATTAGCCATTTAATTCACTCCTCTGCTAAAATCTATCTATAATTATGCCTGTGCATCTGCACCTGCTACTATTTCCGTAATCTCCTGTGTTATAGATGCTTGACGCGCTCTATTATATAGCAATCCTAAAGAATCTATCATATCACGAGCATTATTCGTAGCTGATTCCATTGCTGTCATTCTAGCTCCTTGCTGACTCGCTGAAGACTCTATAAGTGCTCCATATATGGCTCCATTAATATATTTAGGTATAAGATAATCCAATACTACTTCCGGTGAAGGGTCGTATTCAGTAAGAGTTAAGTCTTTTTTATCATCTTCATTTTCAACCTCTTCTTCAACTTCCATTTCTGCTGGAAGTAATTGTATTACCTCAGGTTCTTGAGATATAACTGAGTAAAATTTAGTATATACTAATTTAACTTCATCTATCTCGCCTTCCTTATATTTTTTAATGAGCATATCTCCTGCTCTTCTAGCATCAACATAATCAGGATCTTCAGTAATTCCTGTTACGCAGAACTCTATATCATAACCTCTTCTTTCGAAATAATCTCTGGCTTTTGCTCCGTAAGATAATATAGTTATATCATCTTTATTTCTATCTTTTAAATCTTCTTCAGCTGCTTTCATCAAATTGGCATTAAATCCTCCAGCAAGTCCTCTATCAGAAGATAAGATTATATAAGCCGTTTTTTTAACTTCTCTTTTTTCTAAAAAAGGATGTGATATACCTTTAGTAGTAGATAATATCCTCTTTATACTCTCTATAATCGCTTCTGTATAAGGTCTTGTTTGGTCAACTTTCTCTCTGGCCTTTCTAACTTTAGCAGAAGATACAAGATACATAGCATTAGTTATCTGCATAGTGCTGTTAACACTCTTAATTCTTCTTTTAATATCTCCCATTTGAGCCATAAACTCACCTCCTAATCAAAAAGTCTTCATAAAATAATACTAAATACTATTTAAGTTCTTAGAAACTCTTTTTGAAATCTTCTAAACCTGTTTTTAATTCAGCTTCTGCTTCAGGCGTAAGATCTTTAGTTTCTGCTATTGACTTTCCTACATTAGGATGGTTTTGCTCCATAAAGCTCAAGAATTCTGATTCAAATTCCTTAACTCTTTCTACTGGAACATCTGAAAGGTATTTATTCGTAACTGCATATATTATCATAACTTGCTTTTCTACTGAAAGTGGTGAATACTGAGGCTGTTTTAAAACTTCTAATATTCTCTCCCCTTGAGCAAGTCTTTCTTGAGTTTCTTTATCAAGATCTGAACCGAATTGTGAGAATGCAACCAACTCAGAATACTGAGCTAATTCAAGCTTCAGTCCTCCTGATACCTTCTTCATAGCTTTTATCTGTGCAGCTCCTCCAACCCTCGAAACCGAAAGTCCTGAGTTAACTGCTGGTCTCTGTCCTGAGAAGAATAATTCTGTCTCTAAGAATATCTGACCATCTGTTATAGATATAACGTTTGTCGGTATATAAGCTGAGATATCTCCTGCTTGAGTCTCAATTATAGGAAGTGCTGTTATAGAGCCTCCACCATAATTTTCGTTAACTCTTGCTGCTCTCTCAAGAAGTCTTGAGTGAAGATAGAAAACATCTCC
>JAUNVB010000004.1 GCA_030537835.1 Andreesenia angusta
ACCGTCACTGAAATTTGGTACGGCTAGAATATACTTTTTACCTTCTGACATTTAATATTACCTCCTAATTTTTATGTATCTGAATCTTAATATAGTTCAAATACTATTCGATTAAGTATTTGTATTTAACTTAGTAAAACTTTCTAATTTGTAATATAAGACGTAATTATTCTTTCTTTCAACTTGTAAATACATAATAACATAACCGAACTCATATTTCTTTATAATAATATAACAAAAAATAGACTATTTTTCAAATTTTACAGTCTTTTCTTGTATTCAATCCTTTTTTACTTTAAAGCATTACATTATTTTCAGATTCATACTTTTAAGTATTAGGAACGATATCTGCCCTTTAATACTATAGAATAAACTAAATATGATGCTTTAAAATTTTTAACTCATTATATGAAAACTATATATTTCTTATGGGAAAATGTTTTCTTCTCATCCCTTAAAAAAACCTTTTGTAAAAACTACACAAAAGACTTTTTTGTAATAAACCGATATCACTTAATAATTATATCATACTTTTTATTTTTTGCCTGTTCAATCTATGAAATCAATTTTTTAATTTTCAATGCGACATTTAAGTCTAGTCTTTCTGACTCATTATCTAGAGACATCCCAGTTATCTCTTCTATTCTATGAACTCTATATAAAACCGTATTATAATGAGTGAATAGTTCATCAGACATTTTCTTTAAATTTCCGTTATTATTAAAATACGATTCTAAGGTTCTTGTCAACTCTGTCGATTTGCTTTCATCGTAATCTACTAAAGGTTTTAAAGTCTCCTCATAAAATCTCCTAAGTTCATTTCCTAAGCAGTCTTGACTTAATAACTGATATATACCTAGTTTAGAAAAAATAGTAACTTTTCCATGATTTAGTATTTTTCCTGTATCGATTGCAAATATTGAATCTAAATAGCTCTTTCGAAAATTGTTTATACCTTTATATATTCTACCTACACCTATACCGATATCGACATCTTCTATTTCTAGTATTGCTTTTTCTAGATCTGGTAAAATATCTGCATGTCTCTTCTTCTCATAATCATAATTATCTTTATTAAAAGAAATTAGTATAGGAACTTGATCCATCTTATTCCCTATTATACATTTTATATTTTTATTTGCGCTCAATACCTCTAATTTATCATTTAACTTAGAAATATATTGCTGAATAGATATAACATTTTCATTTATATTTCCTTTTTTAAACATACCTCTGAGCTTTGCTGTTATACAAAAATAATAATCATCTTTTTTAAGATTAAAAAAGCCTATTCTATCTATAGACTTTTTATTTCTCTTATCTTCTTCAGATATCAAATCCTCAATAAATTCTGATTTATATCTATTCTCTACTTCTTTAACGGACAATGCCTTTAGAACTTCTAATGCTATTGTAGTAGATGCTATTTCCATCACCGACATCTCATATCCAGATAGAGGTGAATTAAGTCCCCATGCGAATATATGTCCATATACATTTTCATTAGCAATTATTGGAATTATAACTCTATCTATAACTTTTTCTTTTATAAACTCTTTCGTTTGGTGAATCTTTTTTTCTTTTCTAATATATCTATCGAGATAGAATGCATTCATACTTTTTTCTATAGTGATTTCAGTATAATCGTCAGCTGTACTATATTCTTTTATAAGTTTTTTAGGAAAATCTAATTTCAAAATTATAGGATTTTTTATATTCTGACTTGTCAACTCTATTAATCCCTTTATATCCGTGCTTTTAAGCATAGCTTCCATAAACTGTTCATATATATTCTCAATCTTCTGAAGTAATAGGGATTGTCTGTCGAATATTTCTTTTAAAATTGGGGTTGTTATCTCAGATATGGATATATTTTCATCTATTTCAATTATAGGAAGATTATTGTCATCCGCTATTTTTAAAAGCTGTTCTGGTAATTCATCTAGATAGGGCTTAACTTTTATTCCTATTGCTGCTAATGTTATGTCTTTAGCTTGCTTAATCAGTTCTTTCTGTTCATATATATCCATTTTATTTAATGCATAGCCTGTGGTTAAAAGAAACTCTCCTCCTTCAACCCATTTCATAACATCAGGATCAGCCATTACATTGACATTCGAGACAATATTTTGAAGACCTGAACCTCCAGCTAAAACTTTACTATTTTTCATTATATCCATGCTGAGAGTTTCTTCAACAGTTATACCTGTTCTATTAGTTGCCAAAAAATCACCCCTAATAAAATAAAAGCACCATACGGTGCTTTTATTTAGAATTTATT
Organism: Andreesenia angusta; assembly: GCA_030537835.1. GTDB lineage: Bacteria > Bacillota > Clostridia > Tissierellales > Gottschalkiaceae > Andreesenia > Andreesenia angusta_A. Next base: position 2,282 of record JAUNVB010000004.1, read on the forward strand.
ATAGTAATGCTTCGTAAACTATTTTAACAGCTTCGTCTCTTAAAGCTTTTGCTTCTTTAACTAGCTCGTCACACTCTTTTTTCATACTAGCAACATATTCTTCATCTTTTACATCGCCAAGATTTATAAGAACGTTAAATGCTGCTCCTTCAACTCCTGCACAAGCAAGTAATGCTCCTACACCAGCATCAGTTATAGCATTTTGATTTCCGTATACAGCTAATGGCTTAGAAAGCTTTAATATTTCTAATGAAGTTTTAGCTGCGTCTAGAGGTACAACTATTGCTTTCTTTATTCCTTCTTGCATAGCCTCTGATCTTGCTGACTTTTCTTCATCAGTTTCTTTAGGCATTTTTAATGCTGTCATGAAATCGTTAAAAGCATTAGTGTCTTCATCGATTAATTCATTTAGTCTTTTTATTAGTGGCTTTGTAGCTGCTAAGCTATCATCTACTATTTTTTTCTCGTCATCAGAAAGAGATTCATATCTTTTTCTTCCTACTGTAAGCTCTCCAACCATTGAAGTAAGAGCTGCACCTAGAGATGCTGTCAATGCTGCAACACTTCCACCACCTGGAGCTGGCTCATTGCTTGCAACTTGATCTACAAAATCTTTAACTGTTTTATCTACTAATAACATCAATCTTCCTCCTCATATACATATTATGTATATTCTTTATAATAATTTCAGTTTATCATATTATTCCTTTAAAGTCCAATATAAAAAAAGAATATAATATCTAATTAAAATAATTTTTTTATAAAATTGTTTCAATTAATCATTCTTGGGTAGTTATTTCATTAAATACAATATTATATTTAAAGAGGTGAGATTTATGTCAAGTTATCAAAAAACCAGCTCTAATCTTTTATATGGAGTTGAAGACAAACCTAAGCTGTCGGTTTCAATAATACTTGCTATCCAAAATATTTTAACAGCTTTTGGAGGTATAGTTGCAGTACCCCTAGCTATAGGTAAAGCGGCTGGTGTCGATGTAGCTGATACTGCCTTTCTAGTTAGTGCAACAATGATAGGTGGAGGTATTACGACTCTTTTACAATCTATAGGAGTTGGTCCTAAAAGATTTAAAATTGGTGCTAGAGTTCCTGTGCTAATGGGTACAGATTCTACATTCGTATCACCTGGAATAATAGTTGTAGGCATGGGAGGACTACCTGCCTATTTTGGAGCTACTATATTGGGATCTTTTATAGAAATAATTCTGAGTAGATTCTTAAAAGTTATAATGAAATTTTTCCCACCACTTGTTACTGGTACTGTTGTTACATTAATAGGTATGACTTTAATACCTGTAGCAATAATATGGTCAGGTGGAGGAGACCCTTCAGCTGCTGATTTTGGAAGCCTTCAAAATTTCCTAATATCTATTATGGTATTATTAATAATAGTTTTCCTAAATAGATATGGTAAAGGAATTCTTGGAAGTTCAGCAGTGCTAATAGGAATAGTAATTGGTTATATAGTGTGTATACCTATGGGACTCATAGATTTTACATCTTTTAAAGAAGCAGGATTTTTAGAATTACCTAAAATTCTTCATTTTGGTGTTGATTTCAGTCCTAAATATGTAATACCTTTTATTGCAGCATATCTCGTTACAACTATTGAAACTGTTGGTGTTTTAAAAGCAGTTGGAGAAGCATCAGAAGAAGATTTATCAGATCAAAGAATAGCGGATGGTGTGCTTTGTGATGGTATAGGTAGTTTAATAGCAGGATTTATTGGCTCAGGTCCTAATACCTCATTTAGTCAGAATGTTGGATTAATACCATTGACTAAAGTTGCTAGTAGACATGTTGCTACAGTGGCAGGAGTTGTGCTTATAATACTTGGAATATTCCCTAAACTAAGTACATTAATCGCTATAATGCCATCTCCGGTTCTTGGAGGAGCAGGACTTTTAATGTTCGGAGTAGTTGGTGCTTCAGGAATAAGAACTCTTAGTAGAGTAAAAATGGATAATAGAAATCTACTGATTATTGCAACTTCTTTAGGAATTGGTATCGGTGTTTCTGTTTTCCCAGATTATGTTAAATCATTACCTGGAGTATTAAACTCTATTTTTTCTTCAGGTATATCTGCAGGAACTGTGGTTGCATTAATTTTAAATATAGTTTTAAAAGAAGAAGAAACTACAGAAGAAGAAGTTTCCGATATGAATTTAATGTAGATATAATTTCGTAATTTTAATAAAATACATTTTTAATAAATTAAATAGAGCTTCCATTATGGAAGCTCTATTTCTATCTTATCACCTTTTTTTATTTCCCCACCTTTTATAATTTTTGTAAATATGCCTTCATTAGGCATTACACAAGTTCCTACAGTTTTCCCTATATTGCACATAGTATGACATTCTTTTCCTATCTGAGTGACTTCCTGAACAGTTTCGCCAATTTTCAATACTGTACCTACTGGTAAGGTATGAAGCTCTATGCCTTCTGTAGTTAAGTTTTCTCCAAATGCACCTATAGGAAGATCTTTTATACCTTGCTCTTCCATTCTATGATAACTTTCTATTGCTAATAAACTAACTTGTCTATGCCATTTTCCCGCATGTGCATCATTCTCTAGACCGAAATCTTCTATAAATTTTCCACTACCTATTGGCTCTTTCTTTATGCCCTTTTTATCACTTCTATTAACCTCTAATATCTTCATATTTTCTTTCAACCTCAACACCTTCTATCGATTAAATTTATATCTATATCAATACAATTCTTTCACTTTTATATATTAAAGTATTAACTATCAGATTGTAATCTGGATTCTTCTCTTTAACCTTTTCCTTTAACTCTCCGATAATTTCACTCTCTTTCTTATTTTCTAATTCTCTTGGCACTACTAAATCAAATATTATATTAGTTCTTTTCCTAATGCTAGTAACCCTAAGTGATCTTATTTTATATTCAGGATTAACATTTTTTAAAATATTTATAAAATCTTTTTTTACTTTCATAACTTTCTCTGCATCAGTAAACATGGGTTCAACATGAATTACTATATCTATATCTAACTTTTCTTTTATATCTTCTTCAATCTCATCTATAGATAGATAAGCTTCCGATATATCTATATAATCTGGAACTTCTGCGTGAATAGATGCTATTCTTCTACCTGGTCCATAATCATGAACTTTAAGTTCATGAGTCCCTATAATATTTTCCCCTGACAATACTATTTCATTTATCTTTTTTATTAATTCTTCATCAGGAGAAAGGCCTAATAATAAGCTTATAGTTTCCTTCGCTATAGAATATCCTGTATATAATATCAATATAGATACTATAGAACCAACTAAACCATCAATATTTAAATTAAAAAAATGACCTATTATCAAAGCTATGACTATAGCTAGTGTCGCATATACATCACTTATACTATCCATTGCTGTCGCCTTCATCATAGATGAGTTTATCTTTTCACCTATATATTTATTATAGGAATAGATCCATATCTTTATGAATACGGATAATGACAATATTATCATAGATATATAACTAAATACTAGTTCTTCTGGATTGATTATCTTTTTGATAGATGATGTAAATAACTGAAATCCTACTAAAATAACTATCATAGATATTATTAAAGAAGATACATATTCAATCCTTCCGTGTCCCATAGGATGATCTTGATCTGGAGGACTATTACTCATCCTAGCGCCTATAATAGTTATTATAAAAGAACCTAAATCTGTTAAATTATTAAATGCGTCTGAAATAACAGCAATACTATTAATTAGATATCCTATTATGAGTTTTATAATAAATAAAAGTAAATTTAATATTACTCCTAGTACACCTGATAAAATCCCATATTTCTCTCTGACATATTTATCTTCTACATCTTCATAATTCTTTATATATTTTCTAATCAATATATTTATCATATTTACACCCTCATATAATCCCCTGATTTACCTCCAGATTTTTTGAGAAGTCTTATATTTTGAATTTCCATATCTTTATTTATGCTCTTACACATATCATATATAGTCAATGCGGCAATTGATACTCCTGTAATTGCTTCTATTTCGACTCCTGTTTTGCCAAAAGTCTTAACTTCTGATTGTATATATATGCCTTCTTCCTCTAATTTAAATCTTATATCTGCTCCTGTTAAAAATATATTATGGCACATAGGAATTAAATCACTAGTTTTCTTAATTCCCATTATTCCACCTATCTGTGCAACAGATAAAACATCGCCTTTTTTTATATTTCCATCTACAATTCTATCTAATATCTCTCTATCCATTTTTATGAAACCTTCTGCTATAGCAGTTCTTTTGGTTTCTTTTTTATCGGTAACCTCAACCATTCTTGCTCTTCCTTCTTCATTAAAATGAGTAAAATCCATTTTAAAACCTCCTCATATCTATATTATATCACATTTATCATCATTGTTTTTATATTATAATACTCTAAACATTTTTTAATTAAACAGTGGTAGAATTATAAAAGGGGGTGTTCTGATGAAGTTTAAACTTATAAGCTCAAGAAATGCATCTGAATTCGAAAAATTAATAAATTCATTCATTTCTAATAATAAAATAGAGAGAATAGAGTATAATACTGTTTCAGATGATGGATTCGTTATTTTCATTGCTTATATAGAATATTCATAAATTAAAGCATCAGATATTGAACTATATCTCTTCAATACTCTGATGCTATACCGATTCCTATTTGATTTTATCCGCCAATTGTCGACATACTCTTGCTCACGAAATCACCATCTTCTAAATGATGTTCCTCAGGCTTTTTTAAAATCGTCTTTATCAAAAACTCTTTTAATTCTTCATAATTATCAAGATGTGGTTTTAAGTCTATCTCTTCATTAGAGTGAAGACATAATTTTAAAAATCCTTTAGAAGTCAGTCTTATTCTATTGCAGTCTTTGCAAAATTTACAGGTTACAGGTTTTATAATACCTACCTTACCTTTAGCACCTGGTAATTTATAATATATAGCCGGTGAAGATGGATCATCTCTTTTAGTTGGCTCTAATTCTTTTACCTTTTCAAGAACTATATCTCCACTTATTGTATTTTTATCTTTAAGATTCAACACTTCTCCAATAGGCATCAATTCAATAAAGCGCACATCTATTTTTCTAAATCTCGTAAGCTCAACTAAATCTCTTATCTCATCAATATTGAATCCATCTATTAAAACTGCATTAATTTTTATAGGAGTAAGATTTAGTTCTTCCATTTTTTTAATACCCTTTAAAACTTTATCTAAATCTCCTCCTCTAGTGATTTCAGAATATTTCTTTGGATCTAATGTATCAAGACTTATATTCACTCTATCAAGTCCTGCATTTTTTAAATCTTCAGCATATTCTTCTAGAAGAATTCCATTCGTAGTCATAGTTATCTCATCTATATTCTCAAGCTTATTTATATTTTTTATAAAATCTATAATATCTCTTTTTACAAGAGGTTCTCCTCCTGTTATTCTTACTTTGTTTACACCTAGCTCTGAAAAAGCCTTAGTTATAGTGTAAAAATCTTCAAAACTCAATATATTTTCATGTTCTGATTTACATATTCCAGATGCCGGCATACAATATTGACATCTTAAATTGCATAAATCTGTAATAGATATCCTCAAATAATTAATTTCTCTACCAAATGAGTCTTGCAAAAGACCACCTACTTACTCTACTTTTATTATTTCCCCTGTATTTAAAAGTCTATAACCACCCATTTGCTCTAATTGTTTTTTAAATTCTTCTGATTTTATTATATTAATAAATTTTTTAACCCTCTTATCTTCTAATGATTTTTCATATATTAGGAAATCATAGTCCTCATAAGCAACCTCTATAAAATCTAACCCCAAAGCTTTAGCTGCTGAATATACGCCTAATCCTACATCAGCATTACCCGACTTAACTCCTTGGGCTATATCCATATGTGTGTTGTACTCAAGATCATAGCCCTTTATAGATTCAGCGTCTATATTCTTTTCTTTTAATTTATAATCCAATAAAACTCTTGTTCCAGAACCTCTTTGTCTATTTATAAAAACCACATCATCCCTTAGCAAATCTTCAAAATTCTGTATGTTTTTAGGATTTCCCTTTGGTACAATGAATCCTTGAATTCTTTGTACTCCTTTTATTATAACAGTATTTTCATTAGGAATATATCTTTTAACATAAGAAATATTATATATTCCTGAATTTTCATCTAATAAATGGATTGGTGCTATATGTGCCTCTTTTTTTCTCATAGAGATTATTCCACCCATGCTCCCAACATGTGCCGATGAAAGAGAGATTTTATCCGATATTATATCTATTATTAAATCATGGCTTCCTATAGAAACTAATTTTTCTTCTATTTCTTCTATATTTTTTAAGAGTTTAACTCTTATTATTTCTCCGCTTTCCATTCCTTCTAGATTTCTAGGCACTTCTCCTATTCCATCTGCTCTTACAAGACTTGTTGTAGAACCTGCTCCTCCAGATATTGGTGTTGCTATTAATTTTGTATCAACTTTACCTATATTCATTCTTATCAATTCTTTATTTTTTAATGATGAATATACTCTTTTAGAAAGAATTGCATCTACATATTCTACTCTCTCTTTCTCCCCAGAAAACCTTAATAATATAGGTTTAGCAAATGAATCGAAGGCAATATAAGCTGATACTGGATAACCTGGAATTCCTATGACAGGTTTTCCATTTACTTTACCTAATATAGTTGGTTTTCCAGGCTTTACAGCAATTCCATGAATTATTTTTTCTCCTAATTCATCGATTATTCTCGAAGTATAATCTTTTGAGCCGGCAGATGAACCTGCAATTATCAGTAATAAATCATTTTCTTTTGAAGCAGAATCTATACCAGATTTTAATTTATCATATTCATCTGGGATTGGATTATACCTTTTAGGAATGCCTCCGCAATCGATTACTGATCCTGCTAACATGAATGAATTCGTATCTGTTATTTTTCCACTCTCTTCTATAGTAATATCCTCTACTATTTCTGAACCAGTTGGTATTATTCCTACTTTAGGTTTCTTATAGACTTCTACTTCTTCAACACCGCCTGATATTATTGCCCCTAAATCTAAAGCTCTTATCTTATGATTTGTCGGCAAAATCATTTCTGTAGCAACTATATCTTCACCAATATTTCTAACGTATTGCCATGGATGTGTTGATTGATTTATCTGAACTCTGCCATCACCTAATTCTATAACATCTTCAATCATTATTACAGAGTCATATCCTTCTAAAATTGGATTTCCAGTGTTTATATATAAAAAATCCTCTCCCTCTTTTAATATTTTCGGATTCATTTCTGATGCGCCCTTAGTTTTTTCAGAGTTTACAATAATGCCGTCCATAGCAGCAGAATTGTAATGAGGTGATGATTTTTTTGCAAATACTGGCTTTGATGTTATTCTACCTTGTGCTTCTATAGATGATATTTTTTCAGTGTTCTTCGTAAAGTCTATTTCATTAATATATTTATCTATAGCAATTTCTATATCCATATTATCTATATACCTATTTCTATCCATTTTTCCACCTTCTCATTTTAAGCTTAATCATTAAATATATATAACTTTTCTAACAGCGCCTTCATATATTCCCTCTTCATCTGAGTCTATTTTTATATATCCATCTGCTTTTGAAATAAGACTTATCATTCCCGACTTACCAAAAACTGGTTTAGCATAGAGTTCTCCCTTTTTCTCATAGACTTTTACCATCTGATAAGTTGTCTTTCCTGAAGATGATGGAAAATTACTATCAAGCTTACAATATGCAAATTTTTCTTTCTCTTCCATGCCTAAAACTTTTCTTATACTTGATTTAACAACTATATTATATATTATTATTGAAGAAGCTGGATGTCCAGGAAGACCAAAGACAAACTTATCCTTAGCTTCTCCAATTATTGTAGGTTTTCCAGGTTTTATCGATATTCCGTGTACAAATACTCCATCTTTACCTAATTCATTTATGACATCAGATGTGTAGTCTTTGGTTCCAACGGAGGATCCTCCTGATATTAATACCATATCAGAGTTATCTATACCTTTTTTAACTGCTTCTCTTAATTTTTCATATTCATCTTTAATTATTAATCTATCAACTACTTCATGATTCATATTTATTAAATCTGATGCTATAACATAACTATTTATATCTCTGATCTGTCCACTTTTTATATCATCATCTATATCTACTATTTCATCTCCTGTTGAAATAATAGTAAATTTTAATTTTCTAAATACTCTTATTTTTTCAATGCCTTGACTAGCCAATACACCTATATCGTAAGCAGTTATTGCTTTTCCTTTTTCTATCAATATAGAGTTTTCAGAAATATCATCGCCACGTCTTAATATATTAGAGCCATCTGATACTGCCTTATAGATCATTATAGTTTGATCATCTAACTCTTCAGCATTCTCTATCATAACGACTGAATCAGCTCCTTTAGGAAGCATTCCTCCGGTAGGTATATAAGAAGCTTCTCCTGATTTTATCTCTCTTTTTGGAGCTTCACCCATATCTATTCTCTCTACAATACTGAGCATACTAGGTATAGTAGAACTTGCTCCAAAAGTATCCTTACAGCTCACAGCATATCCATCGACAGTCGAACGAGTAAATGATGGAACTATTTCTCTTGATTTCACCTCTTCAGCTGATATTCGTCCTATTGCATCTATTAACATAATTTCTTCTGAATCTATATTATAATTATCAACTCTTTTATCTATTTCTTCATATACTTCTTCTATACTTTTAGTATTAAAAAAATCCAATATATCACCTTCATTATCTATATTCTATTTATATCGGTTAAGTTTATCTCTTTATTGCATAATCTATTTATCTGCTCTTTATTATGACTAACTACTATAATACTAGCTTTCTTTTCTCTATGATATTCTAAGACTAGATTTTCCATCTCTGATACCATTTTATCATCTATATTTGAAGTGAATTCATCTAATAGTAATAATTTAGGCTCTAATATTAAAGCTCTAGCAAGAGAAACTTTTTGTGTCTCTCCACCAGAAAGTACATTGCCTGATCTATCTGATATACTTTTTAAATTTAATTTATCTAGATAAAAATTCACTTTTTCTACTCTGTCTAATTTCGATATTTTTCTTAATTTCAATGGATATTCTATATTTTCAAATACAGTTTTTTTGAAAATATAGGGTTTTTGATGAACTAATGTTATATCTTTTTGTTCTATATCCTTGTATTCTAAGCCATCATATAATATCTTTCCTTGATATTTTAAATCTATTCCCGCTATAATATTTAATAATGTCGATTTTCCAGATCCATTTTTTCCTGTTAATCCGACAATATCTCCAGAATCAAAAACCATATTATCAATACTCAGAATATGATTTTGCTTAAAATACTTGTTTAGATTTTCAATTCTTATTTCCATATTAATCCTCCGAACTATATTTATATATTACAGAATTAATTCCAAAAGATATTATTATTAGTACCAAACCCAATGCTATAGCCATAGGATAATCTCCCATAGAGTTTAACATAGATATAGAAGTAGTTATTACTCTTGTCTGTCCTTTTATATTTCCACCGACAATCATAACTGCTCCAACTTCTGATATCGCTCTTGAAAAACCGGTTATTATATTTATTAAGAGATTTCCTCTCAGTTCTGAAATAATCATTTTGACCGTTTCTTTATTTCCTCCACCAAGAGTCTTGCAGGTATCAGCTATTATCTTTCCATTGTTTTTAGCTAATCCATATGATAGTCCAATTAACAGAGGAGTTAATAAAGCCGTTTGAGCTATAATCATTGCTCTAGGAGTATACATTAAATTCAAGAAACCTATTGGTCCTCTTCTAGATAAGAGTATACTTATTAATAGTCCTACTATTACTGAAGGAATACTCATAAATGTATATATTATTCGAGAAATCGTATTTGGAAATCTAAGCTTCTTAACTCCCAGATATAGTCCTAAAGGAATAGAGTATACTGAAGCTAAAATAGTAGCTGTAAGAGATACTCTAATAGACAAGAATATTATTCCATAAAGTTCTTTATCAAAACTAAATAAAAGTTCTATCGCTTTTTTTAAACCATCTACAATATAATCCATATATTCCCTCACAATAAAATAATCATTTTTGTAAATTAATACCATCAATTTAAATTCTATATTTCAAAACTCTAGGCTATTTAAATAAAATAATTAATATAATTATATAAAACAAAAAAGGGACCTAAGCCCCTTTTTTTATTCTGCATTCGGTGTGAACAATGGTTGTCCATATTTATCTACGCCAAAGTCAGATATTAATTCTTGTACTTCTGCTGAAGTTATCCACTCTTCAAAAGCTTTTGCTCCTTCAGTGTTTACAGTTTCTACTCCTGATTTTTCAGGATTTACAGGTATTACCCCGTATTGATTATATAATACATCTTCTTTTTCAGTTACTATATCTAAATCTAAATCATCTTTCATACTTAGATAAGTTCCTCTATCAGCTATAGTGTAAGCTTGCTTTTCGCTAGCCATTTTAAGTACATCACCCATACCACTTCCTGCTGATATATACCATTCTCCTTCTGGTTCTATTTCTGCTGATTTCCAAATCTTAAGCTCTGCTTTATTAGTACCAGAATCATCTCCTCTCGATACAAAAGGTGTTGCTGTTTCGCTTATCTCTTTTAGAGCTCCTTTTATATCATTTGGATGATTTTCTTTTATCTGAATTGGATCTGATTTTGGTCCGAGTAGAATAAAGTCATTATACATAACATCTTTTCTCTCTAATCCATAACCTTCTTCAACAAATTTTTCTTCCTCAGATTTAGCATGGACTAAAAGCACATCTGCTTCACCATTTCTTCCCATTTCTAAAGCTTTTCCTGTTCCTACTGCAACAGTTTTTACTTTAATTCCTGTTTCTTCAGTGAATTTTGGTAATAAAAAGTCTAAAAGACCACTGTCCTGTGTACTAGTCGTAGTAGATAGAATGATTTCCCCTGCTTCTTCTTTTTCTTCATCATTCTTTTCTTCTTTTTGATCTTCTTTCTTTTCTTCAACCTGAACTTCTTGTTTACTGTCTTCTGTATCACTTTTCTCTTGTTCATTTGAGCCACATCCTACCGCTATCATAGATACCAGTGAAATGGCCATTAAAATTGTTAATAGTCTTCTTTTCATAGAATAACCTCCTTGTCCTAATAATAATACCCCGATATCCTTATACTTAAACCCTAATTACGATTATTTATTAAAAAATTATATTTACAACTCAATAATTTATAAATATTTATATATAGATTTAACTATATATATAAAATAATCAAGCAACTGAGAAGTGCTCAGTTGCTTGATATTTAACCTTTATATTTTATTTAAATAGACGCTTATTGCAAAAGTCTTATAAATATCTATCTATATTAGTATAGACATTCATCTTTAAACCTCTTGCAAATCCTATAGTTGTTATATTTAAATCATTTGCAATTTTTATAGCGAGTTCTGTCGGTGCAGATTTAGATACAACTGCTGGTATTCCTCTCTTAGCTATTTTTATCATTATTTCTGATGAAATTCTTCCTGTAGTCAATACTATCTTATCATCTAATGCTATATCCGACATAACAGCTTTTCCAATTATCTTATCTAATGCATTATGTCTTCCTATATCATCTCCAAAAACTAGTATCTCCTTTCCATCAGATAACGCACAGCTATGAACTCCTCCAGTTTGTAAAAACATTTCCGAGTATCTATTAAATTTTCTAACAAGATCTCTTATCTCTTCTAGATTCATTTTAAAATTCGAATCTACTTTTTTTGATTTAAAAGAATCTACAACGCTATAAAAAACTGTTCCTTTTCCACAACCAGAAGTCAATGTTCTCTTACCATATAACTTTTCCATTAGATTAGTTTTTTTTACAGTTTCAACATATCCAATGCCTTTTTCTTCATCTATCTTTATGCTCTCTATATCCTCTTTTTTATCTATTAGACCTTCTGATACTAAAAAGCCTACTAAAAGATAATCTAAAGAACTTTGAGTGCAGAGAAGAGTTATAAATTCTTTTCCATTTAAAAATATTGTAAATGGATATTCCGTTATTATACTATCTTCTTCAACAAATTTTTCTTCATTTCTAAGTTTTAATACCTCTCTAATAGTTATTCCATCCAATTTATTTCCTCCTAATCATATAGTCTTTTAAATCCTGCTGGGTATTAAGATTTAAAAATATATCACTACCATATCCTTCTTCTATCTCTACTATACGTGATTTCGAACTATATACTAAATTTCGGATAGCGAGGATATCTTCATCTAGGAGCTTTTCTATTCTAGGTATTAAACCCTTATTATAGAATCCATTGAAGAGTTCTAATCTTCCTTCTCTTTTAGGTATACAGATTTCTATTTCTTCATTATCAATTTTTGATTCCATAAAATCTATAAAACTTAAATCTATTTCGGGCATATCACATGCCAAAAAATAAACATATTCACTACTAGAATTCTTAAGCGCTGCATGTATGCCACTTAAAGGTCCTTTTTGAAATATTATATCTTTAATAGTTATTATATATTCTTTATCTTTATAAAATTGCTGATTGTTCGTTACTACTATGATTTCATCAAATTTCTCTTTTAATTTTTCAGCATTTCTCTTCACTATATTCTGTCCATTGAACTCAATTAGCTGTTTATCAAATCCCATTCTTGAACTTTTTCCACCAGCTAATATAGCAACTGTTCCAAATTTTTTCAAAATATCACCTGCTATTTCCTCGCGCAATCTGATGCATTTCCGAGCATTATATCGAGTCCATGTGTTACTGAATCTATAATATACTCCAATGTTTCTTTGACCGCTTTTTCACTACCTGGTAAATTTATTATTAAGCTATTATTCTTTCTTATGCCTGATATCCCTCTAGATAGCATTCCTCTAGGAGTTATCTGGAGACTATGATATCTCATAGCCTCCGATATCCCTGGAGTAGGTTTGTCAATTACTGCTTCAGTTGCTTCAGGAGTATTATCTCTTATACTAAATCCTGTTCCTCCTGTTGTTAATATGAGTTCTATACCTAATTGATCAGACATATAGATCATCTCTTCTGACAATAATTTTTTATCATCCGGCAATATTGTCTTTCTTTCTACTTTATATCCTTTAGATTCTACAATTTCCTTTATTGCAGATCCACTCAAATCCTCTCTCTGTCCTTTAGAACCCTTGTCACTTGCTGTAATTATACCTACTCTATACATAAATTCTAGCCTCCCCAAGGAAGTGTTAAATATTCTTTTTTCATTCTATCGTATTCTGCTTTAAATAGCTTCTCATGGCCATCTTCCCAAGCCGCAAGTTTATTCAATAGTTTTTTAATTTCTGGATCTTCCACTTCTTCAGCCGATTCTTGATAGAACTCTTTAAAGTCTCTTTCTATTAAATAAGCCATTCTAAGAATTGTTAAATCTGGTACATCCGACTCTACAAGAGTTGTATCTATATTCTCAGATTGTTGTCTGAATTCGAATATAGAAGACTCATCCCTATTTAAAAATTCTGTATTCACTTTATAATCATCACTATTTGCATAGTTCTTTATTTCTTGCTCAATATACTTATAGTGCTCATATTCTGCCTCTGATAATCTAAGAAATAATTCCTTAGTAGTAGCACTTCTAAAAGCCTCTGCTTTTTCTTTGAAAAAATTATATCCATCTAACTCCATTTGTCTTGCAAACTGAAGTATTCTAAGACACTTTGTTCTTTGATCTTCCATTATTATACCCCTCTCTAAAATAATACTTACACTATCTTCTCAATTCTAACTGCTGCAACTTTAAGTTCAGGAATTTTACAAATACTATCTCTCTCTGTATTTGTCAACATATTCGCTGCTCCATCTGCAAAGTGAAATGGCATGAATACAACATTTTTATTTACTATAGGTGTTATTTTGGCTTTGGTTTCCGTATCCCCACGTCTAGATTTTACTCTAACTACTTCACCATCACTTATATTGAGTTCTTTAGCTATATTTTCACTTATCTCTATAAATGACTCTGAAACTTTTTCATTAAGCCCATCAACTCTTCCTGTCATTGTTCTAGTATGATAATGGTACAATACTCTTCCTGTAGTAAGAATATACGGATATTCTGTATCAGCCATCTCTGCACTATCTCTATGGTCTGCTGGGAAGAATAGACCTTTACCTCTAGCCATTGCATCTTTGTGTAGATAATCTGTTCCCGGATGATCCTTTGATGGACATGGCCATTGTATACCAGTCTCTTCTATTCTTTCATACGATATTCCTGTATATGATGGAGTTAAGCTCGCTATCTCTTCCATTATTTCTGAAGGATTATTATATTGTTTTTCATAACCAAATCTATTCATAAGCTCCATGAATATCATCCAGTCAGGTTTTGCATCTCCAACAGGATCTATAGCTTTTCTAACTCTTTGAACTCTTCTTTCTGTATTAGTAAAAGTTCCTTCCTTTTCAGCGAATGATGCTGCAGGTAAAACTACATCTGCATATTCACTAGTTTCATTCATAAAAATATCTTGGACAACTAAAAAGTCTAAATTCTCTAATGCATGCTTCACATGATTTAGATCTGGATCAGAAACCATTGGATTCTCACCAAATACATAGAGCATTTTTAAATCACCATCTGCAGCTCCATCCATTATCTCTGATAATGTAAGACCGATTTTAGATGATAATTTTGCTCCCCATGCTTCTTCAAATCTATCTATTACCTCAGGCTTCATAACTTTTTGATATCCTGGTAAATCTGCTGGTAAACATCCCATATCACAAGAGCCTTGAACATTGTTTTGGCCTCTAAGAGGATTAATTCCTGCAGATGCTTTTCCAATATTACCACAAAGAAGTGATAGATTAGATAATGCCATTACATTATAAGTTCCTAAAGTATGTTGAGTTATTCCCATAGCATAGAATATTCCTGCTTTTCCTGCTTTAGCATATATTCTAGCCGCCTTTATTATATCTTCAGCATCGACTCCGCATATCTCAGCTGCATATTCAGCTGTATATGGTTTTACAAGCTCAACTAAATCTTCATAGTCTGCAGTTCTCTTTTCTATATATTCTTTATCTTCTAATCCTTCTTCTATTATTATATGAATCATAGAGTTTATAAGAGCCAGATTAGTTCCTGGTCTTATTTGAAGATAAACATCTGCATAATCAGCCATTTCAATTCTTCTAGGATCTGCGACTACCAATTTAGCTCCTTTTTCTATTGCTTGCTTCATATGTGAAGCTATTACCGGATGATTCTCTGTTGTATTAGATCCAATTATAAACATAGCATCTGTATCTAATATATCTTCTATACTATTCGTCATAGCTCCGCTTCCTAATGTAGTTGCAAGACCTGCAACCGTAGAAGCGTGTCAGAGACGAGCACAGTGATCTATATTATTAGTACCTATTACTGCTCTAAATAGCTTTTGGAATAAATAATTATCTTCATTAGTACATCTAGCTGAAGCAAATCCTCCAATAGCATCAGAACCATATTTTTCCTTGATTTCATTAGTTCTTTCTACTATATAAGCATATGCTTGTTCCCAACTAGCTTCTTCAAGTTTACCATTTTTTCTAATAAGTGGTGTCTTTAATCTGTCTGGGCTATTTATAAATTTATATCCAAATTTACCCTTTACACAAAGGAGTCCATTATTAGGTGTTACATTAAGAGGTTTAACTCCTATTATATTATTATCTTTTACTACAAGATTTATTTGACATCCAACCCCACAGTATGAACATGTAGTCCTAACTTCTCTTTGATCCCATATTCTAGTTTTAGGAATATATTTACTTCTCTTTGGCATAAGCGCTCCTACTGGACAAACCGATACACAGTTTCCACATGAAACACATGTCGATTTATTTATACCTAATTCAAAAGGAGTTCCTACATGAGTCTCAAAACCTCTGCCATTCAATTCTATTGCAGAAGTTCCTTGTAGCTCTTGACAAGCTCTTACGCATTTCCCACATAGTATACATTTACTAGGATCATAATAGTAAAATGGATTTGTCATATCTATCTTAAGAGATCTTTTTTCTCCTTCATAGGTTCCTCTTGCAACTCCATATTCATAACAATAGTCTTGAAGTTTACAATCACCTGATTTATCACAAGTTAAACAGTCATTAGGATGGTTAGAGAATAGTAGATCTAATAAATCTTTTCTCGCTCTCATAACTTTTTCGCTATGAGTTTGTACATTAAGACCCTCATAAACCTCTAAAGAGCATGATGTCATTAAATTACTTTTTCCTTCTACCTCTACTATACAGAGTCTACATGCTGCATGCGCTCTAAGTCTTTCATCATAGCAAAGTGTAGGTATCTCTATACCCATATTCCTACAAGCCTGTAAAACTGTGATTCCCTCTTCTACCATACATTCAGTTCCATTGATGATTATTTTTATCACAGTATCACCTCAATCTTCAATTTTCAAGTTTCAAAATATAATAACTATAATTTTTTATTTTTATACCTTTATATATATACCCGCTTTTAGACTAATTATTCAAAAATAATCTATAAAGCCTTATATCTATAAAACCTAGAAAACCTATCTCTACATCAGCAAAGATAGGATTTCTAGATATAATAACTAAATATTTAATACTACTTTTCTTCAGATTCTATTTTTTCATTTTCATTTTGTTTCAAAAGTTTCTCTAATATACCTTCTAGACCCATAGTCTCTTCCCAAGAAGCTTCGACAAACTTTCCATCAACTTTCTTATAAGTTGTATCAGGATTGTCAAGATACAAGAATTCTGTAGTCATTCTTCCTTTTAGACAAAGAGGTCTTCCTACAATAGGTTTTTTAGCTCTAACAGCAACTCTCTTTCCGTTTTTTGATAGAACTTCAAACATACATCCATATTCACAAACCTTACATTGAACCTCTTCAACCTGACCTTCCCAAGTTCTTGCTTTTCCAGAAAATCTTCTATCTAACAGGGCTCCTACAGGACATACAGCTACACATCTATTACAAGATACACAAGTAGATTCTTCTAAACTCATATTAGCGTCTGCTGCTATCTTTGTATCAAATCCTCTATTAGCAAATGTCAATACTTGTCTGTCTGAAACTTCTGCACAAGTTCTAACACATTTCCCGCATAGTATACATTTTGTATCATTTTTAATTATATATGGGCTAGAATTATCAAATACTTTCCCAGCTTTTCTAGCTCCATCATGTTCTCTAAATACAACTCCATATTTATAAGCAGCATCTTGCAATAAACATTCTCCTGCTTTTTGACATGTTAAACAATCATTTGGATGATTGTCTAATAAAAGCTGTAATATATCTTTTCTTGCATTTTTTATCTTTTCTGTTTCAGTATTAACAACCATACCATCCTGTACTACTATTGAGCATGAAGTCTGTAATTTGTTTACTCCCTCAACTTCAACAATACAAAGTCTACATGCTGAAACTATTTCTAACCCCGGTTCATAGCATAATGCCGGTATATTTATACCTACTGTTGCTGCTGCTTGAAGTATGGTATAGTTTTCTGGTACCGTAACGTTTATGCCGTCTATAGTAAGATTAACATTTCTCATTTTAAACCTCCTAAATTTATCTGCATAAATACCTCAAAAATACTATCTCTTTATAACTGCTCCTACAGGACAAACTGTTTGACAGTTTCCACACTTAATACAAGCCTCTGTATTTATAATATGCTTTTCTTTCACTTTACCATCTATACAATTAACAGGACAATTTCTTGCACATTTTGTACAACCAATACAATTGTCTGTTATGTGGAATTCTAGTAATTCTTGACAAACACCAGCTGGACATTTCTTATCTTTAACATGAGCTTCATATTCTTCTCTAAAGTATTTCATAGTAGATAATACTGGGTTCGGCGCTGTTTGACCTAATCCACAAAGTGATGATATCTTAATAGTTTCAGCAAGGCTTTCTAATCTCTTAAGATCAGCCATAGTTCCTTTACCTTCTGAAATCTTTTCAAGTAGTTCTAGCATTCTCTTAGTTCCTTCACGGCAAGGCGTACATTTACCACATGACTCCTCAACAGTAAAGTCAAGATAGAATCTTGCTATGTCAACCATGCAAGTTTCCTCATCCATAACTATCATACCACCAGACCCCATCATAGATCCCATTGCTGAAAGGTTCTCAAAATCTATTGGAGTATCTATATCGTCTGCTGTTATACATCCTCCAGATGGTCCTCCAGTTTGAACAGCCTTGAATTTTTTTCCACCAGGTATTCCTCCACCAATATCATAAACAACTTCTCTTAATGTAGTACCCATTGGTATTTCAACAAGACCAGTATTATTTACTTTTCCTCCTAATGCGAAAACTTTTGTTCCTGGTGAGCCTTCTGTACCATATGTTTTAAACCATTTAGCTCCCTTTCTTATTATCTGAGGAACGTTTGCATAAGTTTCAACATTATTTATAAGAGTTGGCTTCTGCCATAATCCTTTGTTAGCAGGGAAAGGTGGCTTATTTCTAGGCATTCCTCTTTCTCCTTCAATCGATGCAATAAGTGCTGTCTCCTCACCACAAACGAAAGCTCCTGCCCCAAGTCTAATTTCAAGATCAAAGTTAAAGCCTGTGCCAAATATATTTTTTCCTAAAAGTCCTCTTTCCTTAGCTTGATCTATAGCTATCTGTAGTCTTTGTACTGCAATAGGATATTCTGCTCTTATATATACATATCCTTGCTCTGAACCTATTGCATATCCTGCTAATTCCATAGCTTCTATAACTGAATGAGGATCTCCCTCAAGAATAGATCTATCCATGAATGCTCCTGGGTCTCCCTCGTCAGCATTACATAGTACATATTTTATATCTCCTGTAGCGTTTGCTGTAAATTCCCATTTTAATCCTGCTGGGAATCCACCACCACCTCTACCTCTTAATCCTGATTCTTTCATTTCAGCTGTAACCTCATCAGGTGTCATTTCTGTAAGTGCTTTATATAATGCTACATATCCATCATAAGCTATATATTCTTCTATGCACTCTGGATCTATCATTCCACAGTTTTTAAGAGCTATTCTTTCTTGCTTTGCATAGAATTGTACTTCATCTATAGCTTTTATTACATCATCTTCTATAGCACCTTTATAGAGAAGATCCTTTACAACTTCATTATTTGTGAGATCACTATCTACAATTGTTTCAACATCTTCTAAATCGATATGACTATAAAATGTTCCCTCCGGATAAACAACAACAACTGGTCCTGCTTCACATAATCCAAAACAACCAGTTCTTACAACATCCACATCTTCTGTCATGCCTTTTTCATCTAAGATATTTCTAAACTTTTTTTCTATTTTATCGGACTTAGATGATGTACATCCTGTTCCACGACAAATAAGCACTTGTTTTTTAAATACACTTTCATCTTCTTTAGTATCATTGTGTCTTAGTGCTATCTTAGGCAATGTATTCTTTTTTATTATTTCCAAATCTTTCATAGTAATCACTAAAGTGCACCCCCGTAATATTTAAGTTCTTCATATTTTACTCAGTTAAGATTAATCCTCTACAATAGGAAGTTCGCCTGTCTTATACTTGTTTATAATATCTTTAACCTCATCAGGCTGAAGTCTTCCATAAACATCCTCGTTTATAGTCATAACTGGTGCTAAACCACATGCCCCAATACATCTTGTTGCAGTTAAAGAAAATTTTCCATCTTTTGTAGTGCTTCCAACAGCTAAATCTAAATCTTCTGAAATAACATCCACAACTTTCTGTGAACCCTTTACATAGCATGCTGTTCCTAAACATACACCTATTTCGTATTGGCCTTTTGGTATAAGCGTAAACTGTGCATAGAAAGTTACAACTCCATATACCTCAGCCAATGGAATCCCCAAACCTTTAGATATCTTTTGCTGGACTTCTATCGGAAGATATCCGAACATGTGTTGTGCTTCATGAAGAACTTCCATAAGAGCACCTTTTTTTGTCTTTCTCTTTTCAATAAACTTATCAAGTTTCTGAAGCTTTTCTTTATTAGCTTCCATATCGAATTTGAATTCCATATCTTAACCTCCTGTAGTTTTGCCTCTTCATTATATTTATATAAAATCTCTATAAAATTACACCCTTATTTTAAGTTTAATCTTTATTTGAGAAATAGTCAATAAATGATAATTTTTATTCAATTTTTGTGATAATCCCCACTATTGTCTTAGCATTGTTTTAAAAAGTATAATTATTATCATTTACCTCTCATATTGCCTTGAGACCTGTATTTGGTCATGATTTAAACATTTTCTAGAATATAAAAAACAAAAAAAAACGATTTTCTTTATTTTAGGAGCCTTTTTTTTTCCTGAAAATCGTCTTTTTTATAGCTAAGTTTGTTATTTTTTTATCTAACTTTTAATTCTTATTGATAGACCTACTCATATCCTGTATCTCTATTCGTTTTATAGGCTTAAAATTCCTTCATAGAAAATCTTACCCATTCCACCAACTTTTATCGGACAATCTATTTTAAAATCAGTAATTTCACAAAATACCATTGACGGTCTTTCATCGTAACGCCCTTTAAAGCATAGACATTTCTTTACACCTATTATATCATTTCTTTTTAAGAAAAATACCATTCCAGCATTTTCTGTGCCGGTACAGGATTTTTCAACAATATTGTATTCCTGTACTTCAAACTGTCTACTCTCAATAATTACATCATCTTTAAAATAAAATAAATTTATTCTAGGATATTCATATAAATTTATATTCAACTTTTTTAGTAGTTCTTTTGCCTTTATATTATTTATCTTCGCTTTCATAAGCACTTCTTCAGATTTAACCGGTATTATTATATCCTGTGTTCCTGTATAAACAAGTTCTGGATATACATCATAATCCTTTATTCCAATATCCTCTTCATTTAAATTTAACATATTTGAAATAATGTTCTTATCTTCTATTATCTGTAATAGAGTTGGACTTCCTTTAGTCATTTCAACTCTTTTTACTTTCCAATCTTCAAAGTAAATATCAATAGGCGTTACTTCTATATCTGTTTCTGCATATACTCTTATAACTCCTTTTTCTACATTGTCTATATATCCTTTTTCAGACAGTGTGTAGAAAGCAGAAATTATACTAGATGCACAGAATTTTCTTTCTTGAACTTCTCTAAAAAAACGTAGCCTAAATTTGTTCTCACTCTGTCTATATATAAAAACTGTCTTTTCTAGTTTTAATACCCTTATAATATTTTTTACATCTTGCTCTGATAAATCAGTTGCATCTGGTATTATCGCTACTGACTTCCCCCCAAATGGAACATCAGTAAAAGCATTCGTTTGATATATTATTACCTGCATATCTACTGCTCCTTATTATTCAAGTGATTTTCTAAATTTACTATAAAATCTTCAAATTGCCTAATATCATTATATTCTATCTCTATAATCTTATTATTCTTGCCCTTATTCTTTATCCTAACCTTTGTTCCTAATAAGCTTATCAGTTTATTTTCAATATCTAAATTAATTAAATCTTCAACTTTGTCGAAATTATTAGGTTTTTTTTCTTTTTTTGCTTTATTATTCATACTCTTAGCAATACTCTCTGCTTCTCTAACATTAAGCTTTTCTAATTGAATCCTATTATTCAACTCTTTTTTCAGCTGTTCGTCCTTGACGGATAGTATTGCTCTTGCATGACCAGGATTTATCTTCTTATTTTGTATATCTTCAATAATACACTCTGGCAATAATAGTAATCTCATAGTATTAGATATATATGAGCGACTCTTTCCTAAAATTTTAGCTAAATCTTCCTGTCTAGTTTTAGTTTTTTCTAAGAAATCTTTAAAAGCTATAGCTTCTTCTATAGCTGATAAATCCTCTCTTTGAAGATTTTCTATTATGGATATTTCTCTTTCTTTGGTTTCATCTATATCTAATATAATAGCTGGAACCTCAGACATATTAATAGACATAGCCGCTCTCCATCTTCTTTCACCAGCTACTATTCTATATCCATTATCTAGTTTTCTTAAGATCAATGGTTGTATTATGCCATTTCTAGCTATTGACTCTTGTAAATCTAACATAGAGTCTTCATCAAAAAATTTTCTTGGCTGATTTTCATTGGAAATTATTCTATCAATATCTATATAATATATATCCATATAAATTCCCCTCTTTAATATTATTATTATACAACAAATCGTATAGTTCTACCACTATTTGAATATTTATATATTATTTATCGACTACAACGGTTTTTTCTTAGGATTTCCTCCACCTCTAGGATACTGTTTTGGGGTATTTCTTATCTTCTTTATAGCTATTATTTTATGATCTAATTCACTAAAGGGTATATGGATATCCTGTATTTTTTCTACATTTCCACCCAGTTTTTTTATCGCATTTTGAGCATTTTTTAATTCATCTGATGCATCTGGTCCTTTCATAGCTATAAAATATCCTTCTTTCTTTACAAATGGAAGACAGTATTCTGAAAGTGTATTAAGAGATGCTACAGCTCTTGATACTGCAATATCATAAGTTTCTCTATAATCATTTTTTCTTCCAAATTCTTCTGCTCTACCATGTACTGTCTCTATATTTTTTAAATCTAGCTCTTCTATTACTAAATCTAAAAACTTTAATCTCTTCTTTAAACTATCAAATAAAGTGATTTTTGTTTCTGGTAATAGTATCTTTATAGGTACTCCTGGAAACCCACCACCAGTTCCTATATCTATTATTCTATCATCATATTTAATTATATTGGAATTCAATATAGCTGAACTATCTAGAAAATGTTTAATATCAATTTCTTTATCATCAGTTATCGCAGTTATATTCATTTTTTTATTCCATTCTTTTAATAATCTCTTATAAATTGAGAACTTTTCCAATATCTCTTCGTTATAATATATATTCATTTCTTCAAATCCATCTCTTAAAATATTGGTCAAATTAAATCTCCTCTCTAGTTTTCCTCTTCATCTGTTCAAGATATATTAATAATACATTTATATCTGCCGGTGATACACCAGATATTCTAGAAGCCTGTCCTACCGACTCTGGCTTTATTGAATTCAATTTTTGTCTAGCTTCCATTCTTAATCCGTGTATTTTTTCATAATCTATTTCTTCACTTAATTTCTTTTTCTCAAGTTTTTTAAACTGCTCTATCTGAATATTCTGTTTCTTTATATATCCTTCATACTTTATCTGTATATCAACTTGCATTCTAATTTCTTTAGGGAGATATTGTCTATTCTCATCGAAAACTTTAGACTTATCATAATCTATTTCTGGTCTCTTTATAAAGTCATATAGAGAGACTGAAGTCTTAAGTTCTGAACTTCCTAGTCTTTTTACTATTTCATTAGTCTTTTTATTAGGATTTAACTTTATATCCTTAAGTCTATTTATTTCTTTCTCTACAAATTCTTTCTTTTTTAGATATTTCTTATATCTATCTTCTGTAACTAAACCAACTCTATACCCCTTCTCTGTAAGCCTTAAATCTGCATTATCTTGTCTTAAAGTCAATCTATACTCTGATCTTGACGTCATCATCCTATAAGGCTCTTCTGTTCCCTTAGTAACTAAATCATCGATCAGTACTCCAATATAAGATTCTGATCTATTTAATATCATAGGTTCTTTATTCTCCAGTTTTAATGAAGCATTTATTCCTGCAACTAAGCCCTGAGAAGCAGCTTCTTCATAACCCGATGTTCCATTTATTTGACCTGCAAAATACAAATTCCCTATTTCTCTAGATTCTAATGATCTCTTAAGTTGTATTGGATCTATACAATCATATTCTATTGCATAGGCAGATCTCATTATCTTAGCATTTTCTAAACCTTTTACAGTTTTAAACATCTCTAATACTAAATCTTCAGAAAATGTAGTAGACAGTCCTTGAACGTACATTTCATTAGTATCTCTACCTTCAGGCTCTATAAATACTTGATGCCTATTCTTATCTTTAAATCTCATAACCTTGTCCTCTATTGAAGGACAGTATCTTGGTCCTATAGATTCCATTTTTCCAGAATACATAGGAGAGCGTTCTATATTATCTCTTATGATATTATGAGTTTCTTCACTAGTATAAGTTAAATAACAAGGAACTTGATCTATTTCTAAAGAATCATTCATAAATGAGAATGGTATTATTTCATCATCACCATCTTGTCTTTCAGTTTTAGACAAATCTACAGAATTGTAATTTATTCTTGCAGGTGTTCCGGTTTTAAATCTTTTTAAATTGAAACCTAAGTCTTTTAAATTATCCGATAATTTATTTGATGGATAAAATCCATTAGGGCCTCCTTCATAATTGAGTTCACCAATAAATATCCTTCCTTTTAAATAAGTTCCTGTAGAAACTATTATCGTCTTAGCATAATATATTTCTCCCGTTCGTGTCTTCAATCCCTTTACCTTTTTATCTTCTAATATTATTTCTATTACTTCACCTTGCTTTAAATATAGATTTTCTCTATTTTCTAATCTATATTTCATTTTTTTCTGATATTCAAACTTATCAGCTTGAACTCTTAGAGAATGAACTGCAGGACCTTTTGAAGTATTAAGCATTCTAGATTGAATCGTTGATTCATCAGTTATAATTCCCATCTCTCCTCCAAGAGCATCTATTTCTTTTACTAAATGACTTTTACCTGTTCCACCTATTGAAGGGTTACAAGCAAGTAATGCTATAGCATCTAAACTCATAGTTAGTATAAGTGTCTTCTTTCCCATCTTTGCAGAAGCTAATGCTGCCTCACATCCCGCATGTCCTGCTCCAATCACTATGATATCGTATTCTCCTGCAAAATATTCTATAGCTTTATTCATAATAATCACCTCAATTATTTACCAATACAGAAATCACTAAAGATTTTATCTAATACTTCTTCTCCACTGGTATCTCCTGTTATTTCTCCAATATTTTGCCAGCAACTCTTTATATCTACTTCTAGACAATCTATTGGTATATTCATATTTATTGCATCTATTGCATCTAAAATATTTTCTCTTGCTTTTAATAAAAGGTTTTTTTGTCTAGCATTAGTAATTATAGTATCATCTTCTATTCTTATATCATTATTAAAGAACATCTTTTTAATAAAATATTCTATCTCCTCTAATCCATAATTATTTATTAGAGAAGTCTCTATTATAGGATGATTCGGGAGTACTGATTTTATATCTTCTTTACTAAGCTTAGGCTCTAAATCTGTTTTATTCAATAATGCTATGGTATTCTTATATTCAATCAATTTTATTATTTTTAAATCTTCTTCATCTAATTTTGAAGATGCATCAAAAATTATTATTACTAAATCAGAAGTATTTAATTCTTCCTTAGCTCTATCTATCCCTATTTTCTCTACAATATCACTAGTATCTCTTATTCCAGCCGTATCAACTACTCTTAGAGGAATACCATTCAAACTTATATATTCTTCAATTATATCCCTAGTCGTTCCTGGAATATCTGTAACTATAGCTCTATCCTCTCCTAAAAGTTTATTCATAAGAGATGATTTCCCAACATTGGGTTTTCCTAAAATCACTGTTTTTATCCCATCTTTTATTATTCTTCCTGTCTCAGCTGTATTTAAAAGTCTGTCTATATTCTCTAATATTAGTTTTGCACTTTCTAGAAAATCTCTTGTATCTGATTCTTCAATATCATGTTCAGAAAAATCTATTGAAGCCTCTATATGTGCTAACATTTCTATTAGCATATCTCTTAATATAGAAACTTCCTTACTAACACTACCGCTTAATTGATTTAATGACATGTCGAAATTGCTCTCAGTTTTTGACTTTATTAAATCTATTACAGCTTCTGCCTGCGAAAGATCTATTCTTCCATTTAGAAAGGCTCTTTTTGTGAACTCTCCCCTTTCTGCAAGCTTTGCTCCATTGTTTAATATTAGATCTAAAATTCTCTTAACAGATATTATTCCACCATGACAATGTACTTCTACTATATCTTCTGCTGTATAAGTCTTAGGACTATTCATATATACCGCCATAACTTCATCTATAATCCTACCCGTTGTCGGATCTACTATATGACCATAATGAAGCTTTCGTTCTTCTAAATCTATTAAACTATCATCTTTTTTATCTTTAAATAATTTATTTGCTATTTTCTTTGAATTACTCCCACTTATTCTTATTATCCCTATTCCACCTTCTCCTGGTGGAGTAGCTATCGCTGCTATAGTATCTGTATCCATATATTCACATCCAATCATTTCTTATTCTTATATTCTATCATAATTGAATATTCCTTACACTTTAGAAAAAAATAAAATGCCCCATAATAATGGGACATTTTTATTTTAATGATATTACCAATCTTCTATTCGGTTCTTCACCTTCACTAAATGTTTTAACTCTTTGATCAGATTGCAATTCTGAATGTATAATTTTTCTTTCATATGCATTCATAGGTTCTAATTTTATAGGCCTTCTATTTCTCTCTACGGAATTAGCTAATTTCTTTGCTAATTCTTTTAAAGTCTCTTCTCTTTTTTCTCTATAATTAGATATATTCAGTAGAACCTTCTTATAACCTTTAACATATTTATTTAAAGATATTGTCAGATAATACTGAATAGCATCTAAAGTGCTTCCTCTTTTTCCTATAAGAATACCTTCATCCTTACTATCTAAATTTATAATTTCTAATTTTAAATTATTATTTTCTTCTTCTATTTTTATATCGCCTTTTATATTCATTGCTTCTAAAAGCTCAACTATCAGATTATTCAAAATATAATCTGACTTTTTATCTGCTATTACTTCTACTTTAGCATCTTTACTTCCTATTAATCCAAGAAATCCTCTAGAAGGTTCTTCTAAGACATTAACCGTGACTTCTTCTCTTTTGGCATCCAATTCTGCCAATGCAAGTTTTACAGCTTCTTCTATTGTTTTTGCTGACTGTATATTTGACTTTGGCAAGCTTTCTACCTCCTCAAAATCTATTTTACTTGCTTTTTTTCTTAGTAATTTTATTTTTACTTATTTTTATTTCATCACTATCTTTTTTAGTATTCTTTTTGATTACAAATTGCTGAACTATACTAAAAACATTAGAAACTGTCCAGTATAGAGTGAATCCTACTGGATAAGTATATCCAAAAAATAGGAACATTATAGGCATTGTGTACATCATCGCTTTCTGAGTAGATTGAGCTTGATTATTTCCTCCAGAAGCATTTGCCATTTGTTGATTCATAGTATATTTACTATATAGAAAAGTAGTTAATGCTGATAATATCGCTATTACTGGAATAACCACTCCCGCAATTTCTAAATCATTTGTTTGATTCCCTATAACTGCTGTTGGCGTCTTTGATATATCTATTATCCATAAAAATCCTTTATGAATAGATTCAAATAATTGTTTAGATCCAAAGACATATTTAACAGGATCTCTAACTACTCTAATATATGCTAGTAATATCGGAAACTGTATAAGTAAAGGTAAACATCCACCAAAAGGATTTACACTATATTCTTTATATAGCTTCATAGTTTCTTCATTTAATTTCTGAGGATTACTCTTATATTTTTTCTGTAGTTCTTGTAGTTTTGGTTGAATAACTTGCATATTCTCCATCGATTTAGTCTGTTTTATAGTCAATGGAAGTATTATAAGTTTGAATATTATCGTAGTAATTATTATAGATATCGCATATGCTGACATATAATCTCCATCTAAACCAGCTTTACTACATAAATCATATATAAACTTAAGCAAAATCCCTAGCGGTTTTGCAAAAATATCTAGCACCCAGGTTCCTCCTTTCTTATTTTAAGGGGTCATACCCACCTGGATTAAAAGGGTTACATCTAAGAATTCTATAAATACTCTTAATACCACCCTTTAAGATCCCGTATTTATTTATTGCTTGAATAGCATAATCAGAACATGTAGGATAGAATCTACAAGTTCTTGGTTTATAAGGAGAAATTTTATTTTGATATATTTTTAAAGAATGGATTATTAATTTTTTTATCATTTTCTTCCTTTCTTCAAGCCGGAAATAGATATGATATGATTTAAAGCGCTATTTATATCTTTGTATTCTAATTCTGGTATATTTTTTCTAAATAAAAAAATCATATCGTATCCTTTTTTCAATTTATTTGAATTAAGTCGATAAGATTCTTTTAAACGCCTTTTATATTTATTTCTCTTCACTGAATTACCTAGTTTTTTTGTAGTCACAAAGCCAACTCTATTAATATTCATTTTATTCTTCATAAAAAAGACGATCAAATATTTATTAGCAAATGAATTACCATTTTTATAAATCCTCTGAAAATCTCTATCACTTTTTAATCTTTCCATTTTCTTCATAAAATAAATCTCCTCATTACTAAAAAAGACCACAATTAATTATGCGGTCTTATGCAGATAATTTTTTTCTGCCTTTTTGTCTACGTCTTTTTATGATATTTCTTCCTGATTTAGTTTTCATTCTTTTTCTAAATCCATGCTCTCTACTTCTTTGTTTCTTCTTTGGTTGATAAGTTCTCTTCAATTAAGACACCTCCTTAAACAATCTTTTCTAATTTTGTCACTATATTTTAGATTGGATTTTCTGTATTCGTATATAAACGTATTACTTTTACATTATATTAATAAGCCGGTTCTATGTCAAGATTTATAGTAATTAATCTATTTTTTAAACTATTCACAACTTGTGGATAATGTTGATAAGTTTTATATGAAAACTGTTTATTCTGTTGATAAACTTGATTTATTCTGATATCATTATAATACTTGTTGATAAGTTTATATATATTATTAACATTATTAACAGTTATTTATCTATCTTTTATTTTTGCTATAAACGTTGTAATATCAATATTTATCTCTATATGTATATTTATAAATATTTCTTTATTTATCGGTTTATTAACAAATTACTTTAGCTTTTCCACAGAGTTATCCACAGAATATAGATTTTTATGTGGAAAACTCGATATTCCTAGTTCTGTCGCGAAATCTGTGGATAACTTTTTTTATGGAGGATTTAAAATGAAAAAAACTTTAGAAGAATTATGGACTGCAGCATTAGAAAACTTAAAAACTGAATTATCTGCTGTAAGTGTTAATACTTGGTTTCATACAGCAACACCTCTTCGTTTAAATGGAAATATTATAACTATAGGAGTTCCAAATGATTTCAGTGCTAAAGTCTGGAGCGAAAGATATGCGAATATGGTTGAAAATACTTTAAAAGATATTACTAATAATGACTATATCGTGGAAGTTAAAATGTTAGAAAAAAATCCTAGTCAAAAAACTCATATGGAAAATACTAGTAAAAATGATGGAACAGCGCAATTTACAACTTCTTTAAATCCTAAATATACCTTTGATCATTTTGTAATTGGAGAAAGTAATCGATTTGCACATGCAGCAGCTCTAGCAGCTGCAAAATCTCCTGGTGAAACTTATAATCCTCTATTCATATATGGTGGAGTTGGACTTGGAAAGACTCATCTTATGCAAGCTATAGGTAATTATATGCTACAAGAAAATCCTGAATTAAAAGTAGTATATGTTTCATCAGAAACTTTTACGAATGATTTAATCAATTCAATACTTAAAGATAGAAATAGTCAATTTCGAGATAAATATCGAAATGTAGATGTATTATTAGTTGATGATGTGCAGTTTATTGCTGGTAAGGAAAGTACTCAAGAAGAATTTTTTCATACTTTTAATACTCTTTATGATGATAATAAACAGTTAGTAATGACCAGTGATAAACCACCAAAAGAAATTCCAGAACTAGAGGAAAGAGTACGTTCTCGTTTTGAATGGGGGCTTAGTGCAGATATACAGCCACCAGATTTAGAAACTAGGATTGCAATATTAAAGAAAAAAGCAGAAATTGAAAGATTTTTCGTAAGTGATGAAGTCATGGTTTATATAGCAGAAAATATGAAATCTAATATAAGAGAATTAGAAGGAGCTCTTACAAAAGTAATGGCTTATTCAACTCTTTCTAATCAAGATGCCACAATAAATCTAGCTGAAAAAGCTTTAAAAGATATTATGGTTGAAGCTAAGCCTAAAGAAATTGATATAGAAATGATAAAAGAGATCATAGCAAAGCATTTTGGAATTACTGTAGAAGATTTAGAATCAAAGAAAAGACCTAAAAATATATCTTATCCTCGTCAAATAGCTATGCATTTAGCTAGAGATTTAACCGATTTATCTCTTCCTAAGATAGGAGAGGCTTTTGGTGGAAGAGATCATACAACTGTAATTTATG
Source organism: Andreesenia angusta (assembly GCA_030537835.1). Classification (GTDB taxonomy): domain Bacteria; phylum Bacillota; class Clostridia; order Tissierellales; family Gottschalkiaceae; genus Andreesenia; species Andreesenia angusta_A. The sequence continues at coordinate 32,759 of JAUNVB010000004.1, forward strand.
CTTACGATAAAATTGAAAAAGATAAGGAAATAGATGAGTTATTTAGAAATGAATTTAATATAATACTCAAAAAAATTACAGATTAATCCACAATGCCTGTGGATAAGTCTTAATATCTGTGGATAATTAGATCAATTATGTGGATAAGTTTTTTTAGAAAATTTTATAAATTTTTGAACTGTTTATAATTCAGTTCATATTAACACTCTTATTAACATTTTATCCACAGCTTAAATAGCTTAATTTCAAATGTTTTTAATAGTTATAAACATATTCACAGCTACTACTACTACTACTATCTTTAGTATTTATAATAATAATATGTAATTTGCATAAAAAAGTTATTAGATTCAATCTAAAAAAATAAGAAATGGAGATGAGATCTTGAAAATAACTATTAGTCAAAAAGAATTTAATAAATCACTTAGTAATGCATTAAAAATAGTTGAAAGAAGTACTACTATGCCAATTTTGAAAGGGATAAAATTAGAAGTAAAAGATAATAGATTATATATATCGGCAACAGATTTATTAATTTCTATAGAATCTAGTATTTCTGGTTTAGATGATGAATATGAGAATGGAAGTCTTGTTGTTGAATCTGCAAATATACTTCTAGAAATAATAAAGAGACTTCCAGACGAAAATATTAAACTCAATACTGATCTTATGAATAATCTAAATGTACATTGCAATTATTCAGATTTTACTTTAAATGGACTGTCTTCAGATGAATATCCTGAGTGGCCTGAAGTTGATAGTAATCAGTCTTTTCAAATTGAAAAAGACTTACTAATGGATATGATAAGTAAGACTGAATTTGCTATATCTAATGACCAAGCTAGACCAGTTTTAACAGGGGCTTTATTAGAAATAGATAATAATGAAATTGTTTTAGTTTCCTTAGATGGCTATAGATTAGCTGTGAGAAAGTCTAAATTAGATAATTTTGATAAGAATATTTCAATTATAATACCAGGAAAAGCTATTAGAAAACTTTTAGATATTTTAAAAACTATAAAAACAGACAGTGAAAATATAGAAATAAAATCATCAGAAAATCATATAGTTATAAATATGGGAGAAACGACTATGGTATCAAGGTTACTTGACGGTCACTTCCTATCGTATAAAGATATTATAAGAAATGAATACAATACGAAAGTTACAATAGATAAAAATGATTTTAAATTAGCATTGGAAAGAGCATCATATATAGATAGAGAAGGTCATAATAGTTTGATTAAGCTAAAGATAGAATCTGACAGACTAGTCATACGATCAAATTCTGATACAGGTGATATAAATGAAATAATTCTATGTGAAATAGAAGGAGAACCTATTGAAATTGCTTTTAATACTAGATATATACTGGATGGTGTAAAGGTTATAGATACAGAAAAAATTAATATGTATCTTATTGGAGATGTTCATCCATGTATAATAAATCCTGAGAATGACCCTATGTACACATATCTAATATTACCTGTACGACTTGCTTAATAAATATGGCATTTAATAAAAATATCCACTTAGAAATTAGTTTAATTTCTAAGTGGATATTTTTTATTAGAAAATTAAGATATTATAGTACTGATATAAAATCTTAGAATATGTTATAATATAGCAGTAAGTATATTAATTTAAGGATGATAAAATGAAAAAAATACAGATAAAAGATGAATATATAAAACTAGATCAATTTTTAAAATATGTTGGAATAACTGGTACTGGTGGAGAAAGTAAAAATATAATAAAAGATGAATATGTATTAGTCAATAATGAAATAGTTACTCAAAGAGGCAAAAAATTGAAATCAGGAGATATAATAAGTATAGTGAATGGTGATGAAAAATATATTATAGAATAGAGGGGTTTTTTTGCGCGTTAAAGAATTAAAATTGATTAATTTTAGAAACTATAAAAAATTAAAATTAGCTCTTAATCCTAGACTTAATGTATTTTTAGGAGATAATGCGCAGGGGAAAACTAATCTTTTAGAGTCAATTTATATTGCTGCACTAGGTAAATCATATAAAACTAATAGAGATAGAGAGATTATAAATTTAGATAAAGAACAGGGATATCTTGGTTTAAAACTAGATACTAATAGAGGCGAAAGATTAATAGAAATTAAATTTGATATAAATAATCCCAAAAGAGTAAAAATTAACAGGATAGAACTTGAACGTATTAATGATATATTAGGAAATTTAAATATTGTAATATTCTCTCCAGAAGATCTTAAATTGATAAAGGGAGGACCATCTGAAAGGAGAGATTTCTTAGATAATGAAATATCCCAAATAAAGCCTTTATATAGATATAATATACAAAAATATAATAGTATTTTATATCAGAGAAATAAGATATTAAAATCTAATAATAAAGGATTACTAGATACCCTTGAAATATGGGATGAGCAGATGATTGAATATGGCAGTTATATAATAAGTGAAAGAATAAAGTTTATAAATAAACTCAGAAGAATTTCTAAGAGAATTCATAAGGATATATCGAATGGGAAAGAAGAATTAGAAATAAATTATAATTCATCAATACCTTTTAAAAATGATAATTTAGAAGATATAAAGAATAATTATAAGATAAGTTTAAAAAATAATATTTCAGAAGATATTGAAAGACGAAGTACTGGTAGAGGAATTCATAAAGATGATTTAGAAATACTAGTTGATGATAAATTATGCAGGAATTATTGTTCACAAGGACAACAGAGAACAGCCTCACTTTCATTAAAACTTGCAGAAGTCGATTTGATAAAAGAAGAGATAGGTGAATATCCTGTTATACTACTAGATGATGTACTATCAGAATTAGATATGAATAGAAGAACTAAATTAATTTCTTCATTTCAAGATATTCAAATTATAATTACTTCTACAGATGATATAGATTTAGAAGACTATAGAGGAAAGAAAAGAAGTACCTTTATTATAAAAGAAGGTACTGTTTATCAGGAGTGATATAATGTATATTCATATTGGAAAAAATTGCGCAATTCCTGAAGAAAATATAATTGCAATAATTGACAAAAAAAATATGTATAATTCAGACATAAATAAGGAGTTTCTAAATATTGCATCCGATGAAGGGTTTGTTGAAAACCTAGCTGAAAAAAAAGAAATAAAATCATATATAATAACAGAGGAAATGAGTAAATATAGTAAAAAAAACTATATGAAGACAAAAATTTATGCGTCAAATATTTCCTCAACTACTCTTATGAAGAGAGTAAACTATAATATTTTTTAGTTGTTTTAGTGTTTAAAGAGGAGGAAAAATAAATATGCCAAGTAATAATATAGATTACGGTGCATCACAAATTCAGGTTTTAGAAGGACTTGAACCTGTTAGAAAAAGACCAGGCATGTATATAGGAAGTACAGGTCCTAAAGGACTTCACCACTTAGTTTATGAAGTGGTAGATAATAGTATAGATGAAGCATTAGCTGGAAGATGTGATTTAATTAAAATAGTTATAGAAGAAGACGAGTCCATAACTATTTCAGATAATGGGATTGGAATTCCAGTAGAACTCCATCCGAAAACAGGAAAATCTACAGTAGAGACAGTTCTAACTGTTTTACACGCAGGAGGTAAATTTGATAATGATGCTTATAAAGTATCAGGAGGATTACATGGTGTAGGGGTTTCTGTAGTTAATGCGTTATCAGAGGAACTAATAGTTATAGTAAAAAGAGATGGAAAAGTACACAAACAAGTTTTTAAAAAAGGTGTTCCTATTACAGAACTTGAGGTAATTGGAGAAACTGAGGAAACAGGAACTACTATATCATTTAGACCTGATCCAAGTATATTTGAAGAAGTTATATTCAAATTTGAAACATTAGAATATAGATTTAGAGAATTAGCTTTTTTAAATAAAGAAATAAAAATAGAATTTGAAGATAAGAGAACAGGAAAAACTATAGACTTTCATTATGAAGGTGGAATAAAAGAATTTGTTGAATATCTAAATAGGAAAAAAACAGCAATTCATAAAGATATAGTATATTTTGAGAAAGAAAAAGACGGAGCAGTGATAGAATTAGCAATACAATATACAGAAGACTATTCAGAAAGTATATATGCATTTGCAAATAATATAAATACAACAGAAGGCGGAACGCATCTTTCTGGTTTTAGAGCCGCAATTACACGAGTAATAAATGATTATGCTAGAAGAAATAATCTCCTAAAAGAAAAAGAAGAAAATTTACAGGGTGATGATGTAAGAGAAGGTATGACTGCAGTATTATCTGTAAAATTATCAGATCCACAATTTGAAGGACAGACAAAAACTAAATTAGGTAATAGTGAGATGAGAGGTATTGTAGATAGCACAGTATCTGAAAATTTAGGAATATTTTTAGAAGAAAATCCTAGAACAGCCAAAATAATTGTAGAAAAAGCATTAAAAGCAGCTCGTGCAAGAGAGGCAGCAAGAAAAGCTAGAGAATTAACTAGGAGAAAAAATGCTTTAGAGAGCTTAGCATTACCTGGAAAACTTTCAGATTGTTCTGAAAAGGACCCTGAGAAATGTGAGATATTTTTAGTTGAGGGAGATTCAGCTGGCGGTTCTGCAAAACTAGGAAGAGATAGAACTATTCAAGCTATCCTTCCATTAAAAGGAAAGATAATGAATGTTGAAAAAGCAAGAATTGATAGAATACTAAATTCTGATGAAATAAAGGCTATGATAACTGCATTTGGATGTGGTATAGGAAAAGATTTCAATCCAGAAAAGCTTAGATATGGAAAAATTGTAATTATGACTGATGCTGATGTGGATGGAGCACATATAAGAACGCTTCTTTTGACATTTTTCTATAGATATATGAAGGAATTAATAGAAAATGGAAATATTTATATAGCTCAACCACCTCTTTATAAAATCAAAAAAGGAAATAAAGAGAGATACGCATATGATGATAGAGAATTAGATCTAGTTCTTGAAGAAATTGGAAAAAGAGGTTATTCATTGAGCAGATATAAAGGTCTAGGAGAGATGGATCCACAACAATTATGGGATACTACAATGAATCCAGAGTCTAGACATATGTTAAGAGTAAATATAGATGATGCACAGATAGCAGACGATATATTTGTAACTCTTATGGGAGATAAAGTAAAGCCAAGAAGAGAATTTATTGAAGAAAATGCAATTTATGTTAAAAATTTAGATATATAATAATTATATAAGTTTCACATGAAAACTAAATAAATAATATTATAATAAATATGGTATATATAGTGAATAAGCCAATCTAATACAGATTAGGCTTTTTTCATTTTATCAATATATATGTTATAATTAGAAGTATGAAAACTCTAAAGTGAGGGAAGTAAATTTATGGATGAAAATTTAAAAATAGATGGTAGTATTACAAATATAAATTTAGAAGATGAAATGAAAAAGTCGTATTTAGACTATGCTATGAGCGTAATTGTAAGCAGAGCATTGCCAGATGTGAGAGATGGAATGAAACCAGTTCATAGAAGGATAATATATTCTATGAATAACTTGGGAATTTATCCGGATAAACCTCATAGAAAGAGTGCAAGAATCGTAGGAGATGTACTAGGTAAATATCATCCTCATGGTGATTCAGCTGTATACGATGCTATGGTTAGATTAGCTCAGGACTTTTCAACTAGATACCTTTTAGTTGATGGACATGGTAATTTTGGTTCTGTTGATGGAGATAGCGCAGCAGCTATGCGTTATACAGAAGCTAGAATGTCAAAATTATCACTTCATCTATTGAGAGATATAGATAAGGAAACAGTAGACTATCAACCTAACTTTGATGAATCTGATAAAGAACCTATAGTACTTCCAAGTAGATTTCCAAATTTATTAGTAAATGGTTCATCAGGTATAGCAGTTGGGATGGCTACTTCTATTCCTCCACATAATCTAGATGAAGTAATAGATGCTATAGTCAAGATGATAGAGAATCCTTCTATAGAGATTGAAGAGATAATAAAGTATATAAAGGGACCTGACTTTCCAACGGGAGCAACTATACTAGGTAAGGAAGATATAAGAAATGCATATAGAACTGGAAGAGGAAAGGTTACAGTAAGAGCAAAATCTTTTATAGAAGAAAGTGGAAAAGGTAGATCTTCAATTATAATAACAGAGATTCCTTATCAAGTTAATAAAGCGAGAGTTATTGAAAAAATTGCTGAATTGGTAAGAGATAAAAAAATTGAAGGAATTGCAGATTTAAGAGATGAATCTAATAGAGAAGGTATGAGAATTGTAATAGATGTAAAGAGAGAAGTAAATCCTAATATAGTTCTCAATAATTTATATAAATACACTCAACTTCAAGATACTTTTAGTATAATTATGTTAGCATTAGTTGATAATATACCTAGAGTTCTAAATATAAAAGAAGTCATAAAGCATTATCTAGATCATCAATATGAGATAATAGTCAGAAGAACTAGATATGATCTAAATAAATCAGAAGAAAGAGCACATATTTTAGAAGGATTAAGAATAGCTCTAGATAGAATTGAAGAGATAATAGAAACGATCAGAGGATCGAATAATACCCAAGAGGCGAGAGAAAAGCTTATTGAAAACTTTGGACTTTCTGAAAAACAAGCACAAGCTATATTAGATATGAGACTTCAGAGACTTACAGGTTTAGAAAGAGGAAAAATAGAAGAAGAATATCAAAAATTATTATTAGAGATAAAAAATCTAAAAGAAATATTAGCTAGTGATGAAAAAATATATGGAATAATAAAAGATGAATTATTAGAAATAAGAGATGAATTTGGTGATGAAAGAAGAACTGAAATTATAGGGTATGAAGGTGAAGTAGATATAGAAGATTTAATTGAAGAAGAAGAAGTAGTAATAAATCTAACTCATCTAGGATATATTAAAAGGATGCCAGAAGATACTTATAAGATTCAAAGAAGAGGTGGAAGAGGTATTTCTGGAGCAAATACTAGAGAAGAAGATTTTGTAGAAAGTATTTTTACTTGTTCAACTCACGATGATGTTCTATTTTTTACTAGTAAGGGAAAAGTTTATAATCTCAAGGGTTATGAAATACCAGAAGCTTCAAGACAGGCAAGAGGTACTGCTATTATAAATTTATTAGAATTAGAAAGTGATGAAAAGATAAATACAATAATACCTATAAAAGAGTTCGTAGATGATTCTTATTTAACTATTGTAACTAAATTAGGATTGATTAAAAGAGTTCATTTAGAAGCATTTAAGAATATTAGAAAAAATGGTCTAATAGTAATAAGATTAAGAGAAGAAGATGAGCTATTGGCTGTTAGAAAATCAAGCGGTGAAGATGAAGTAATAGTCATAACTAGAAATGGATTTGCTATAAGATTTGATGAAAATGAGTCAAGAGTTATGGGAAGAACTGCAATGGGCGTTAAAGCACTTAATTTAAAAGATAATGATTATGTTGTTGGTGTAGATTTAATAAGAAAAGATGATTTAGAGGATAAAGAACTTTTAGTAATAAGTGAAAATGGATATGGAAAGAGGACATCTATAGATGAATATACTACACAGAAGAGAGGCGGAATAGGCTTAAAGACATATCATGTTAGAAAGAGAACAGGAAAATTAGTATGCGGTAAAATTGTTTCTGAAGAAGATGAAATAATAATAACATCAATTAATGGGACAATAATAAGACTTAATGTTTCTGATATTTCCCAACTCAGCAGAGCTACTCAAGGAGTTAGACTGATGAAAATAGCAGAATCGGATAAAGTATCATCAGTAGCAAAATTAGAGTCAGAATAATATATTATATATAATCGTATAGAGTTTATGGAGGGAAGAGTATGTCTTTAAAAATTCAAGAAACTTTTGATGAGAAAAGCAATGAGCTAATATTGAGCCCTATAGGTGAAATAGATATATATACATCGGAACAATTTAAAAAAACATTATTAGATAATATATCTAAGGTAAAAGATAGAATTATAGTAGATTGTGAATCTTTAGAATTTATTGATAGCACTGGACTTGGAGCTTTAGTTTCTGTATTAAAGGATTCGCAAGAAAACAATAAAGAAATTGTATTAAGAAAAGTAAAACCTAATATAAAGAAATTATTATTTCTCACAAAACTAGATGAAGTATTTAAAATAGAGGATTGATATGATGAATGAAAAAATCGAATTAATAATACCAGCTAAAGCTGAAAATATCAGTGTTGCAAGACTTACTGCTTCATCAATAGGTATGAAGATGAAATTAAGCATAGATGAAATTGAAGATATAAAACTTTGCGTTGGTGAAGCATGTAATATTCTTTTACAAAAAAGCAATATAGATAAAGATGATAGCATATATATAGAATTTTTAATTTCTGAAGATATAGATATTTCAGTATCTACTAAGAAATCGAAATCTAAAAAAAGTATAGAGTTTGTAAACGACAAGGAATTAACTTATGCAAGAATGATATTGCAAACGCTTATGGACTGTGTGGAAGTCGATCTGAATGATGATATTAAAATTATTATGAAAAAAGATATGGAGAAAATTGATGAGTGATAAAAATTCTGATAATTTAACTTTGCAAGAGATTTCTGAAGCTGATACAAAGGATTTATTTAGGTTTTTTTCAGAAAATGAAGATAAAAGGATAAGAGAAGAACTCATTTCTCGACATATGTATATAGCAGAAATATTATCTAAAAAGTATGCTAATAAAGGAATAGACTATGATGATATATATCAAGTTGCATGTATAGGCCTTATATATGCTGTTGATAGATTCAAAGTAGAGAAAGGTTATGAATTTTCAAGCTTTGCTACACCGACAATAATAGGAGAGATAAAAAAACATTTCAGAGATAAAGGTTGGTCAATTAGAGTTCCTAGAAGAATTCAAGAATTATCTCAAAAAGTAAATGTAGCTAGAACTAATTTAAGTCAGGAATTACAGAGATCACCTACTATAGAAGAAATAGCAGAATACTTAAATTGTTCAGAAGAAAATATTTTAGAAGTTATGGAAGCTAGAAAAGTATATACTCCTAAATCTTTAGATATCACTTATGAATCTGATGGAGATGATAAAGATATCTCATTATTAGATTTAATAGGTGAAGATGATATTGAATTTTCTAGAATTGAAAATAAGGATTTTATAGCTAAAGCAACTCTAAAGTTAAATGAAGTAGAAAGAAAAATTATAGAGGATAGATATTTCTATAAGAAAACACAGATTGATATAGCTAATGATTTAGGAATATCTCAGATGACAGTATCAAGAATGGAAAAAAAGATAATATCTAAATTCAGAAAAGAATTGGAAAGAACGAATTTAATTAATTAGATAAAAAGACCCTGTGAATACTATAAATTGATTATGAAAAATTAAGTTTTTAAATAGAAACTTTGGTAGTCAAGATATATTATTACAGGGTTATTTTAATATCTTATTTATTAATTCTATAGTTAATAATAGATGTTTATAAAAAACAGATATGATATAATAATTATTAATTATTATATAAAAGTGGTGGTGAATATGAAAACGAAAGACTTAAATTTAAAAACTAAAAAAGTTAATAGATATTTACCTGGTTTAGACACATTAAGAGGATTAGCAATATTTGGTGTAGTACTATACCATATGATACCACATGTATTTCCCGGTGGTTTTCTTGGTGTAAATCTATTTTTTACTATGTCAGGATTTTTGATAAATAGGAGCTTAGAAAAAGAGTATAAGAAAAGTGGATACATAGATTATTTTAATTTTATAAAGAGAAGATTGAAAAAATTATTTCTTCCTATGTTTTGGATGTTAATAATAGTTTCTGCATTCTTATTTTTATTTAAAAAACCATTATTAAATAATTATTTAGGAGAAATGATTTCATCAATATTTTTCTTTAATAACTGGTGGCAAATAGGGATGGGTAATTCTTATTTTATGAAATTTTTAACACCATCAACTATAACACATCTCTGGTATCTGAGTGTTCAAGTACAATTATATATAATTTGGCTTATAGTATTTATTATGGTTAAGAAATACTCTGAAAAATCTAAAAGCAATAAAGCACCTACTATTTATTTATCTGTAACGATATTATCAGCGATACTTATGGGGGTTTTATTCACTCCAGGAGAAGATCCTACAAGAGTTTACTATGGTACAGATACAAGAATATTTTCTTTTGCATTCGGGGCATTCATATCACTCTATTATAGAGAAAGAAGAGTAAGGAAAAGAAATAGCTATAGAGTTGAATCTTATGATGCAGTCAATTCGAATATAAGAAGAAAGAAAAAGGAAAAGTTCAAACCATTTGGACTAATTTCTTTAATAATTATAATAAGTATGTTCCTTAAAGTACTGGATAATAGTGCCTTTACTTTTAGGGGTGGAATGTTGATATTTACAATTATATCGGGTATTTTCATATTTGCTATAATTAATCCTAGAATGTTTGTATCTAAATTATTTGAATCATCCATTATTTTAAAATATCTTGGAAAGAGGAGTTATCATATCTATCTATGGTATTATCCAGTATTAACCATATATCAATCTATAAATAAAGGTGGTAATTCATCGAATTTACTACAGATAATCATAATTATTATAATGTCTGAGATCAGTTATATTTTATTTGATAAACAATATATATCTATACCAATATATCAATTTGAAGGATTAAAAAAGGAAAAAGAAAAATTTAATAAGACTTGGTTCGATAAAAAAAATAAAAGAGTTTTTTCTAAAGTATTATTTAGTTTATTGACTTTTTCATTAATACTATCTCTTACTGGACTTATAAGCTTTAAGCCAGACAATAGTACAGCGGAAGATTTACAGGCGAAGATAAAAGAAAATGAGAAGAAAATAGACTCTAAAAAAACAGAAAAAGAAAAAACAGAAGATAAAAGAGAAAATGAACGAAAAGAAGAAGAAAAAATAGAAGGTGAAAAACAGAAAATTGAAAATATAGAGGGATTGACTGAGGATGAAGCTAGATATGCTAATAAATTAAATATTACATTCATTGGGGACTCTATGCTGTTAATGGCAGTAGATCAAATAAATGAAATATTTCCTAATGCAGAAATAGATGGAGCTGTTGGTCGACAACTCTATCAAAGTGGAACTGTTATTGAGCAATTAAAATCTCAGAATAGATTAAATGATATTGTAGTTGTAATCTTAGGAGCTAATGGTAGTTTCACAGATTCACAATTCGATCAATTTAGAAAAACCATTGGAGAAGATAAGAAAATATTTCTAGTCACTACTAATGCAGAAACAGAATGGAAAGAAAATGTTAACAAGAGCTTTAAAGCTAATAGTGATAAATATAAGAATATATATTTAGTGGATTGGGATAAGTATTTAAATAATAATTTAGATAGTGAAATAGATTGGTTAGAACCTGATCAAACACACCCTAGTAGATATGGCGCAAGAAAAATGATTGTTTTAATAGCAAAAGAGATTTATAAAGAAAAATAATATAAAGACACTTCAAAATTAGACAGAATAAAAAATAGTCTATTTTGAAGTGTTTTTTTCTTGAAATATATTTCTTATATATGAGAATTAATAATAAAAACTCATCTATTGAAAAAAATACAATATTATGTTATATTTACTACTGACAAGACAGAAGAAAGGAGTATTTTATGAAAACAGTAGAGAGAAGGAAAAAAATAAAATCTCTTTTAGAGAAATCTAATAAGCCTATAAAGGGTATAGATATAGCTAAAGAATTTAATGTTTCTAGACAGGTAATAGTTCAAGATATGGCAATTTTAAAGGCTGAAGGATTTGATTTTGTATCTACACCAGTAGGATATATGATATTAAAAACGGATAATTCAAAAATAATTAAAAGAATAGCTGTAAAACATGGTTTTGATGAAATAGAAAAAGAATTAAATATTATTCTTAAATATAATGGAGTTATAAAGGATATTATAATTGAACATTCAATATATGGAGAGATAAAAGGAAATCTTAATATAAACAATAATATAGATTTGCAGGAATTTTTAAAAGTCTTAGATAATAATAAAGATGAACCACTTTCATACATAACTAATGGTCTACATATTCATACCATAGAGGTAGAAAAAAATTCAGATTATGAATCTATAATAAAGGAATTAAAGGAAGAGAAAATATTATTTGAAAATTAAAAAATAATAATAGGAGAATATTATGGGAATTAGAAAATATATAATAAAAGTTTTAAATGGAATGGCTTTAGGATTGTTTTCATCGCTTATAATAGGTTTAATTTTAAAACAATTAGGAATTTTAATACATCAAGAAATACTTATTAACTCAGGCATAATAGCTCAACATATGATGGCTCCAGCCATTGGTGCTGGTGTTGCATATAGTATTACTAAAAGTCCATTAGGAATTTTCTCTGGACTTGTTGCTGGTGCTATTGGAGGAGGAGCAATAAGTATAAATGCAGATAGTACTATAATATCTATAGGAGAACCAGTAGGTGCATTAGTTTCTTCTTTAATAGGAGTTATATTAGCAAAGAAAATTGAAGGTAGAACGAAAGTAGATATAATATTGGTTCCAGCAGTTACTATAGTAATAGGAGGAATTGCTGGAGAATATCTATCTCCTATTATTTCTAAAATGATGACAGCAATTGGAGAAATTATAAATTTTGCAACTATGCAACAACCGATAATTATGGGAATACTAATATCTCTTATAATGGGAATAATACTTACACTGCCTATAAGTAGTGCAGCAATTGGGATATCACTTGGATTAAATGGATTAGCAGCCGGAGCAGCTATTATAGGCTGTTCTTGTCATATGGTAGGCTTTGCTATTGCTTCATTTAGAGAAAATGGAATAGGAGGACTTATATCGCAGGGATTAGGAACTTCTATGATACAGATATCAAATATAGTTAAAAAGCCTATAATCGCCTTACCCGCTATAATATCTTCGATTATACTAGGTCCAATAGGCACTACAGTATTTAAAATGGAAGGAGATAAGATAGGCTCTGGAATGGGAACTAGTGGATTAGTTGGACAATTCTCTACTATAAATGCTATGGGGGTTGAAAGCGTATGGAAGATAGCAATAATGCATTTTCTATTGCCAGCTATAATATCTACTATAATAAGTGAATATATGAGGAAAAAAGGCATTATAAAGTATGGAGATATGAAATTAAATATAGAGGAAAAATAAAGCTGCTATTTTAGTAGCTTTTTTTCTTTTAAAATATATATAGAAATGAAAAATAATATGAATTGTATTATAATAATTAATATATTATTATTTGGAGAGGATTAAATGAATAAATTAGCATTAATAACTGGATCATCTAGAGGGATAGGAAGATCTACTGCGAAAAAATTTGCAGAAAATGGATATAATATTATAATTAATTATAAAGAGAATGAAGAAATGGCAGAATCTATAGTAAGAGAAATAAATGAGCTAGGTAGAATTGCAATGGCTATAAAGGCAGATGTATCTAAATACAATGAAGTTGAAAATATGTTTAATGAGATATTTAAATACTTTAAGAGATTAGATGTATTAATAAATAATGCCGGTATTGCAGATTTAACTCTTTTTAACGATATAGATGAGGAGCATTGGAGAAAATTATTTGATACAAATGTACATGGAATGTTTAATTGTTGTAAATTTGCAGTTCCTAAAATGATAGAGCAAAGACAAGGTGTTATACTCAATATGTCCTCTATCTGGGGGATAGTTGGTTCATCTTGTGAAACACATTATTCAGCGACTAAAGGTGCTATAAATGCTTTTACAAAAGCATTAGCAAAAGAATTGGGGCCTTCTAATATAAGAGTTAATGCAGTCGCACCAGGAGCAGTAGATACTGATATGATATCCGAAGTACCTGATGAGATATTAGAGAAGATAAAAGAAATCACTCCATTAGGAGAAATTGGAAAGCCAGATAAGATAGCTGAATACTTATATTTTTTAGCATCCGATAAGTCTGATCATATGACTGGTCAGATAATAAGTCCTAATGGTGGATTCACGATATATTAATTTATAGGAGATTGATATTATGAAAAAATCTAAATATATAATAATAATCTTATCATTGATTTCTATAATTTTTTTAATTGGAAAAGATTATTTTATAAAAGATACGAATAAACAAGTTAAAAGCATAAAAACGAATCCATTACAAAAGAATATAAAAGAAAGAAAAGAAATTGATATATTAGTTCCAGATTATGCAGTACCACCAGAAGATATGATTAAAGATTTTGAAAAAAAGACTGGAATAAAACCAAATTTTAAGATAATGAATTGGTCTAGAATTTCTAAGACATTGGAATATGAAGAAAAAAAACCAGATATTGTTCAATTAGATTGGACATGGGTAGGCAGGTATAAAAAATTAAATCTCATATCTCCAATAGAAGTATCTAATGAAGAGATAGAAGCTATGCCTTCGTTAAAAGCATTCGCAATAGAAGATAAGTTCTATGCTAAACCTTATTTTAATGAATTCAGAATAGGATTGTTTAATCAAAAACAATATCTTGATTCAGGTATTGAAAATATACCGAAAACATGGGATGAAATTTACTATTCTTCAAAGCAGATAAGAGATAAAAATATAAATAGATATCCATACCATATAAGATTAAGCGATACAGAATATACATCTATAGACTTTATATCTCTTGCATTTTCGAGAAATGGAAAAGTTTTTAATGAAGATGGAAGTATAGATATAGAAAGTGCTAGGGATACTCTTGACTTCATAAATCAGATGTATTACGAAGAGTATATTTCTCCAGCTAGTAAAGATATATATATATTAGATGATTATAGAAGAATAGCGACAGGTGAAACAAGTTTTATGATTGGTAGTAGCTCTTATTTGATAGGATTGAATGATAAGTCTAAATCGAGTATTGCTGGAGAAGTCAAAGATATTAGAATTCCTGGAATAGATGGGAGTTCAAATTATATATTATCTTGTCCCGAAGGACTTGCTATAATGGAAAATTCAAAAGATAAAGAATCAGCTAAAGAGTATATAGATTGGTTTACATCTAAAAATGTACAAGAAAAACTTTTTTTAAATTCTAATATAATACCTTCTAGACTTGATGTTTTGGATGAAATCATAAAATCTAAAAAACTTAAAACTACTGGAGAGATATTAGAATCTGCTAAAATTGCAAGTACACCTATACCAGATATAGATAAAATATATATGAAAGAAATGTTAGAAATTATTTCTTTTTCTATTAATAAAATGATAATAGGAGAAAAGTCACTAGATGAGAGTCTTTACTTTATGGATGACTCTATAAGAAATCTTATAAACGGTAATCCTATTCCTGATGAAGTTAAGCAGACTGTCGACTAACAGTCTGCTTCTATTTCTTTTAATTCTTTTCCTGAAGAAAATCTTTTATAGATATTTCTATCATCACCTATATAAAAATATCTTTCTAATCTCTCTTCTAGAGTTCTAGGATTTATATCTAATAGATTTGAATCATCTAATACTAAGGCATCAAAATAATAACCTTCTTTAAATCTTCCTGTTTTTTCAAAGAAAGCTCCTCCACCCTTTGTAGCTAAATAAAATAACTCTGCAGAATTTAAACTTTCTTCATCACTATTTAAATATACCCATCTCATTTTAGATACTTGAGCAGATATAGATATAACTGATCTTATAGAAATATCATGTCCTCCAGAAATATCACTAGCAAGACCAACAGGAACACCATTATTTAAAAATTTTCTTATAGGTGCAATACCACTAGATAGATTCGTATTTGAGTAAGGAGAATGTGCTACAAATACTTTATCTTCAGCCATAGATTTAATTTCTTCATCTGTATTCCAACAACAGTGAGCCATAACAGTCTTATTATTTCTTATTAAATTATATTTCTTATAAACATCATAATATGAAGAAGATTCTGGATGAAGCTCTTTAACCCATTCAACCTCACTTCTATTTTCAGACAAATGTGATTGTATCTTAAGATCATATTTGTCAGCAATTTCCCCTAATTCTGTCA
The DNA here is from genome assembly GCA_030537835.1 of Andreesenia angusta. Classification (GTDB taxonomy): domain Bacteria; phylum Bacillota; class Clostridia; order Tissierellales; family Gottschalkiaceae; genus Andreesenia; species Andreesenia angusta_A. Next base: position 48,861 of record JAUNVB010000004.1, read on the forward strand.
TCAATTCTCTTGTACAAGATGGTACAAAACGAGGTGTTATGATAGGTTTTACTCTATTATATTTATCTATACTTTGTTCAATGAAATCTAAAGTTGTCTTTATTGAGCTTTCTGTATCTTCTATATAGAAATCAGGAGAATTTCTATCCATATTTACTTTACCAACATATCCATTTATGCCAAATTCATCCATTATATCCATAAGTTCAATTGTTGCATCTCGATGGATAGTTCCGAATACTACAGCGTTTAAAGTTCCTTCTCTCCATAGTTCTTTTACAAATTTTTTATAGGCTTTTTTAGCATATATCAAATCCTCATATTTAGATTCTTCAGGAAAAGTATAAAATTCTAACCAGTCTAGAAGTTCTTTATCCATACCAAGACCTCTATTTACAAATTGAGGAGCATGTAAATGTATATCGCAGAAACTAGGAATTATAATCTTGTCTCCAAAATCAATTAATTCGTATCCATCTAAATCACTTGGAAAATCCTCATATATACCATATATGAATTCATTTTCAACTGCTATATAACCATTTGGAATTATCTCGTACTCTCCAAAAACCTCAGCAAATATTATATTTCCTTTATATATTTTCAAATTTTTCACCTCAAATCATATTTTAAAAGATTTCAATTTAAAAATAGAACAAAATGTATAAATTAAATACATTTTGTTCTATATATAATTAAGTCATAAATATTATTTTAAGTATAAATAATACCGCTAATATATACATTACTACAGAGCTTTCTTTAGCTCTACCAGATAAGATTTTACAAACAGGATAAGATATTATTCCCATCATCAATCCATCACCAATACTATAAGCTAAAGGCATAGTGATTATAGTTAGAAAAGCTGGGAAGCCTTCTGTAAAATCTGTAAAATCAATTTTCATTATATTCTCAACCATAAACAATCCAACTACTATAAGAGCTGGAGCTGTTGCTGCAGCCGGTATTGCTGTAAATAGAGGAGCGAAGAATAATGCTAAAGCAAAAAGACAAGCCGATGTAAGTGAAGTAAGGCCTGTTCTTCCTCCTTCTGAAATACCTGCTGTACTTTCAACGAAAGTAGTTACTGTAGAAGTACCTAAAACTGCACCAACTGTTGTACCAACAGCATCTGCGAATAAAGCTTGCTTTACATTAGGAAGTTTTCCTTCATCATCTAACATATTAGCTTTAGATGCAGCACCTATTAAAGTACCTATTGTATCGAATAAATCAACAAATAGGAAAGTTATAACGACTACTAACATTTCACTAGTTAAGATATTAGATAATCCTATATTTTTAAATGCTAGAGCAGTAGGTGCTATCGATGGTGGTAAACTAAACAACCCATTAAAATTAGTAATACCTAATGGTATTCCAACTATAGTAGAGACTATTATTCCTATTAATAGAGAACCTTGTACTTTTTTCATATGTAATATTGCTATTACAATCAACCCTATTATACAAGTTATAGCTTCTGGTGATTTTAAATTACCTAGTCTTAAGAGTGTTGCATCATCATTTATTATTATATTTGATGCTTGAAGACCTATAAATGCAATAAATAAGCCTATACCAGCAGAAACTGCATTTTTTAGATTTATTGGAATTGCATTAACTATTGCCTCTCTAACGTTTACAAAAGTAAGTAATAAGAAAATCAACCCTTCGATAAATACAGCTGTTAATGCAAATTGCCAAGTCTGTCCATTCTGCAACACGACAACATAAGCAAAATAAGCATTTAATCCCATTCCAGCACTTAGAACGAAAGGATAATTAGCATAGAATGCCATTATAAGTGTAGCTACTATAGAAGCTAATATTGTAGCTGTAAATACTGCACCTGAATCCATTCCGGCTTCAGAAAGAATAATAGGATTGACAGCTAAAATATAAGCCATGCTTACGAAAGTCGTAATACCAGCCATAATTTCAGTTTTAACTGTGGTTTTATTGGCTGAAAGTTTAAATCTTTTTTCTAAAAAACCACTATCATTCATATTAATCATTCCTTTACAAAAAATTTTACTATAAAAAGAAAACGTTTTCAATTTTAATATAAATAAAACTTCTAAAACATTGATAAAATAATATCATAAATATTTTAGAATTAAGTTAAATTATATAATAAAACTAATATAAAATCAATACGAAATATAGAAAAATTGAATATAATAATAAAAAGAGTAGATTAAATCTACTCTTTTAAATTGAATTAAAAAAACCTTTAAACCATAGTTGTATTGCTTTTAATCTAGATATATCATTATTTGTAGTTAGATCGAATTCTTTTTTCGTATCTCCGTATTCAATTATAAGCTTTCCTATTATATCCCCTTTTTTTATAGGGTATGATAAATTTTTCATTATTAAAATATCTGATTTATATTCTTCATTATCTTTTATAAAAATAGAAACATCTTCTTTAGGCACTAAATCAATTTCAACGTATTTGGAATCATTTATTTTTTTCTTCCCAACAGTTTTATTTTTATTAAATAGAATTTTACTAGAGTATTCATTGTATAGAGAATCTATTATATCTATCGTCTTTTGATCTCTATCCTCTACGGATTCGGCTCCCATTATAACTGAGAGGATTCTATTAGATTTTTCACTTTTCTTTCCTGTTGCTATAAGACATCTACCTGCATTGTCTGTGAATCCTGTCTTTAATCCATCAACACCTTTTACATCTCCTAAGAGATTATTAGTATTTTCTAATTTTATATCGTATTCTTTAATTATCAATTCTTTCTTACTAGTTATTTCAAGAATCTCAGGATATTTTTTTATAACATGACTTGATAGAGTGAATAGCTCTTCTGAAGTCATAGTATTTTCATTGCCCTCTGTGTCAGCTAGGCCATTAGGAGTATAGAATATAGCTTTTTCTAAACCTAATTCTTTAGCTTTACTATTCATCAGTCTAACGAAATTAGGAATCGATTCACCAAAATGTTTGGCTAATACCAGACAAGAATCGTTAGCTGACGATATGAGTATTGATTCAAGAAGAGTTTCAGCTCTAACTTTAGATCCTTTAACAAGATCTAATTTACTACCTTCAACCTCTAAAGACTCTTCATCGAATACTAAAGTATCGTCAAGACTTCCTCTTCCTTCAGCTATTAAATCCTTTATTACCAAATAAGTCATTATTTTAGTAGTACTTGCTATAGGAACAGGATTATCTCCATTGTAATTTATAACTATTTCATCATTATCAAGATTTCCAGCTACAACTCCTTTATAACTCTCGAAAGGAGCTGCAAGAACTATATTATTTAAAGATAAACATAAAATTAACAAAAACGTAAATGTTCTTTTCAAAGAAAAACCCCTTTATATTAAAATTTTATTAATCAATTTTCTCTAAATTTCCCATATAAGGTTTTAATGCCTTAGGGATATCTATACTACCATCTTTGTTCTGATAGTTTTCTATTAATGCAGCAAAAGTTCTTCCAACTGCAAGACCTGAACCATTTAATGTATGCACGAATTCTGGTTTCTTAGTCTTTGAATTTCTAAATCTTATATTGGCTCTTCTAGCTTGATAGTCCTCAAAATTACTACATGATGATATCTCAACATATCTATTATAACTTGGCATCCAAACTTCTATATCATAAGTTTTTGCTGACGAAAAGCCTAAATCTCCAGTACAGAGCTCAACAACTCTATAAGGTATTTCTAAAATCTGTAGAATTTTTTCTGCATTTGCAGTAAGTTTTTCAAGCTCTTCATAAGAGTTTTCAGGCTTAGTAAGCTTAACTAATTCGACTTTATCAAATTGGTGATTTCTTACTATTCCTCTTGTGTCTCTTCCTGCAGAACCAGCTTCCTGTCTAAAGCATGGAGTATAAGCAGTGTTATAAATAGGGAGATCATCTTCATTTAGAATCTCACCTCTGTGTATATTAGTTACAGGAACTTCTGCTGTAGGAATTAAGAAATAGTCTTTACCTTCTAGTTTAAACATATCATGCTCAAATTTTGGTAATTGACCGGTTGCCGTCATGCTTTCTCTATTAGCTATAAAAGGTGGAGATATCTCCCTATATCCATGTTCATTAGTATGCAAATCAAGCATGAAAGATATAAGTGCTCTTTCTAATTTTGCACCTAATCCTTTGAACATTGTAAATCTTGAGCCGGTTAATTTAGAAGCTCTATCGAAATCTAATATATCTAAATTAGTTCCTAAATCCCAGTGAGCTTTTATATCAAAATCAAATTCTCTAGGCTCTCCCCATTTTCTTATCTCTTTATTATCTGCATCAGATTCACCTAAAGTAATATCTTTAAATGGAACATTAGGTATTTCTAATAATCTTCTATTGATTTCAGAGTCAATTTCTTTTACCTCTTTATCCATTTCGGTAATTTCATCTGATAATTTTTTCATCTTATCTAAAATAGAAGATACATCCTTTCCTTCTTTCTTTAAATTAGGAATGGATTTTGAGACTTCATTTTGTTCAGCTTTCATCTCTTCAACTTTTACTAGAATATTTCTTCTCTTTTCATCTAAATTTAATAGTCCGTTTATATCATAGTCATTCCCCCTCTTATTAAGCCCTTCTTTTACTTCTTCAGTATTATATCGTATTCTCTTAATATCTAACATTTGATCACTTCCTTAAGAATATTATAAGTAAAATATGTATTAAAGTAAAAATACATTAATCTATTTCTATATTACTAAATAAATTTTAGTTTTACAATAGAATTGATATTAAAGTAATATACAATAGGAATAAAGGGATAATTGACTATAAAAAAAAAATTATGTTATAATTATTATAATGCACCCGTGGCGAAACGGATATCGCGTACCCCTCCTAAGGGTAAATTGCAGGTTCGATTCCTGCCGGGTGCACCAAATTTATACATAGAAAATTTATGGGGAGAAAGAATGGATAATTTTTTTATGAAGAAAGCATATCTTGAAGCTGTGAAAGCAAAAGATATAGGTGAGGTACCAGTAGGTGCTGTAGTAGTTAAAGATGGTAAAATAATAGGATCTGGTTTTAATACGAAAGAAGAGACATTCGATACTACTAATCATGCTGAGATAATAGCAATAAGAGCAGCAAGTAAGTATTTAAAATCTTGGAGACTTACAGGATGTACATTATATACTACTTTAGAGCCATGTCCAATGTGCGCTGGAGCGATAATGAATTCAAGACTGACAAGAATTGTAATTGGAACAAGGGATAAGAGAATGGGTGCATGTGGTTCAGCATTAAATATATTGCAAAATGATAAGTTAAACCATAAAACGGAGATTAAGTGGAATATAATGCAAAGAGAATGTTCTAATATATTAAAAATGTTTTTTAAAGAATTAAGAGAAGGAAAATTACTAAAAGAGCTGAATGATTAATATGAAATTTAGGATAAATAATATTAATCAAAATCAGCTCTTTTAATATATTTAAATATATAAACCATTATTCACAAAATCTTTTATGCAAAGCCTTAAGAGCTTCCTCACCTTTTTCCTGTTCAATTATACATGATATTTTTATTTCAGAAGTACTAATCATCTCTATATTTATTCCAAGATCAGATAATGTTTGGAAAAAAGCAGATGCTATATCAGCACTTCCAGCTATACCAGTTCCAACTATAGAAACTTTTACAACGGATTCATCATATATTACTTTCTTAGCTCCCATTTCCTCACTGACTTTTGAAGTTACATCTAAAGCATCTTTTATATCATCAGAAGCCACAGTGAAAGTTATATCATTTACATTTCTTTGCGTTACGTTTTGAATTATCATATCGAAAAACACATTATTTTTTGCTAATGCAGAAAATAATTGAAAGGCAATACCTGGTCTATCAGGAACTTCTAATACAGATATTTTAACAATATTATCATCTTTAGTAACACCACTAACAATCGCTTTTTCCAAAGCAGACACCTCCACAACTAATGTTCCAGGATTATTATTTAGACTTGATCGTACTACCATAGGTAGATTATATTTTCTTGCAAGTTCTACAGATCTCGGATGGAGAACACCTGCACCAAGACTTGCAAGCTCTAGCATCTCGTCATAAGAAATTTTGTCTATTTTTTTGGCTTCAGGAACGATTCTAGGATCAGTAGTATAGACACCATCAACATCCGTAAAAATTTCACATTTTTTTGCCTCTAATGCACATGCAAGGGCTACAGCAGATGTATCCGAACCACCTCTTCCTAAAGTAGTTAAATCACCCTTACTATTAATTCCTTGAAAGCCAGCAACTATAACAATATTATGCTCTTCAAGTTCTTTTATCAATCTATCAGTATTTATTTCAGCTATACGTGCATTTTTATAAACATCTGTTGTTTGTATTCCAGCTTGCGGTCCTGTAAGTGAAATAGAGTCTTCACCAAAAGCTTGTATAGCCATTGCTAGTAAAGAAATGGAGATTTGTTCACCTGTAGTCAATAGCATATCCATCTCTCTATTAGAAGGTCTTATACTTATATCGTAAGCTTTTTCTATCAATTCATCAGTAGTATCTCCCATTGCAGATACTACTACAACCACTTTATTCCCATCTCTCTTAGTATCTATAATTCTTTTAGCTACATTTCTTATTCTTTCCGCATTTCCAACAGAGGTACCACCAAATTTCTGTACTATTATATTAGACATAATTAATCCTCCATAAATGAATAAAATATTATTTAATTTTAAAACGATATATCAACTAGTGAGTTTAAAACTTCACTTTCAATTCTTAAATATGAATAAGACTTAGCAGGTAGCTTCAAATCTTCAGTTATGAGGTTAGCAATTAGTTCTGAAGATATCATCTCAGTTAATATAACTAACTCCTGATCTTGGACTTCATATTTTATATCTATAGATTTATCTTCAAATGCTTTGATTATTTTCTTATCATCATTCTCATCTAACGAAGCTCTGAAATAATATAAACCTTCAAATAAACTATTTTCTCCAACTACAATATCAGGATTAGGACAGTAGTCAAATTTTTTATAGTCTTCATTTATTATATCTATAATATCAGATACTACAGCATTCCCAGTTGGTAATTTACCAGCACCTTGTCCATAAAATTGTAGATCTCCTACTATATCGCAGTCTAAATTAACAGCATTGAAAGCATCTTTAACTGCAGAAAATAGTGAAGTATCATCTACTAAAATAGGTTCAACAGTTAACGAAAACTCATTATTCTTTTTAATAGCGCATCCTAGAAGCTTAGGAGCAAGACCTATTTCTTTAAATCTCTTAATATCACTTGCTTTTATTGAAGAAATACCATGACATTCTACATCGTCAATACTTGCTTTAGCATCGAATGCGAGAGAAGCTAAGATAGATATTTTTCTTGCAGCATCATATCCTTCAATATCATCAGTTGGATCAGCTTCAGCATAACCATATTCATGAGCAAGATCTAAAGCTTCTTCGAAGCTTAAATTATCATCATACATTTTTGTCAGAATAAAATTAGTAGTACCATTCAATATGCCTTCTATATTATCAATTTTATTAATTCTAAGAGCTTCATTAAGCCCTTTTATTATAGGAATTCCACCTGCTACACTAGCTTCATATAAGAGTCCGCAATTATTTTCTTTAGCCAATCTATTAAGCTCTTCTAGATGTAAAGATATAACAGCCTTATTAGCAGTTACAACACTCTTACCTTTAGAAAGAGCAGTTTTTATATACTCATAAGCTAAATCGATTCCACCTATGACTTCAACAATGATATCGATACTGTCATCATTAAGTATATCATCAACATTTTCAGTTAAAATACTATTATCTATATCAAGATTTCTATTCTTAGAAGCATCTCTTACTAATATCTTAGAGATATTTATATTCTTTCCAGTAGATTTTTTTAAGCTTTCATTTCTATCCTTTACTATATCAAAAACACCCGAGCCAACAGTACCAAGTCCGAGTAATCCAATATTTACCATAATAAATCTCCTTTCAAATAAATCTGTAGACACAGAAAAAACACTTGTCTTTTATCGAGAAACATTATATCATATATTATGAAATAATAAAATAGAAATCTGAAATTAATTAGATTTTAAAGAGGTGAAATTTATGTCATTAAAATATATTAGTACAAGAGGTGGAAAAGAACTCAATTCTATAGAAGCGATTGTAAAAGGTATAAGTGAGAATGGAGGACTTTATATACCGACTGAAATACCAAGAATAGATAAAGAAATATATGAATTAAAGGATTATGATTATAGAGAACTTGCAAAATATATAATAGGAAAATTCTTTCCAGACTTTACAGAGGAAGAATTAAAAAACTGTGTAGAAGGAGCATACGACTCAAAATTTAATGATGAGAAGATAGTTCCTATAGTGTCGAAAGATAATGCTAATTTTCTAGAATTATATCATGGAGCTACATTAGCATTTAAAGACATGGCACTTTCAATACTTCCTTATTTCATAACTACTTCATTAAAAAAATTAAATCAAAAAGAAAAATTAGTAATATTAACTGCAACTTCAGGTGATACAGGAAAAGCTGCATTAGAAGGTTTTAAAGATGTAGAGGGTACAGAAATAATTGTATTCTATCCTGAATCTGGTGTAAGTCAAATTCAAGAAAGACAGATGATAACTCAAGAAGGAAATAATACCCATGTCGTTGGTATAGAAGGAAATTTTGATGATGCACAAAATGGAGTAAAAGAAGCCTTTAATAATGAAAGCTTTAAAAAAGAATTAAAAGAAAAAGGTTATCTATTGTCTTCAGCTAATTCTATTAATATTGGAAGATTAGTTCCTCAAGTAGTCTACTATGTCTATGGTTATATTAATCTTTTGAAAGAAGGAAGAATACAAGAAGGAGAGAAAATAAATATAGTAGTTCCTACAGGAAATTTTGGTAATATATTAGCAGGTTATTATGCAAAGCTTATGGGTATACCAATAGATAAACTAATTACAGCATCAAATGAAAATAATGTTCTCTATGATTTCTTCAGTACAGGAATATACGATAGAAATAGAGAATTAAAACTTACAATATCACCATCTATGGATATATTAATATCTAGTAATCTAGAAAGACTTTTATATAAAATCTGTGGAGATAATCCTAATAAGGTAAAGGAATTAATGGGAGAATTGAGTGAGAAGGGCAGATATGAAATAGATTCAGAAATTAGAGAAAATCTTAATGATTTTTATGGGAATTTTTCTACTGAAGAAGAGATTGAATACACTATTAAAGAAGTTTATGAAAAATATGATTATGTAATAGATACACATACAGCAGTTGCTTATAATGTATATCAAAAATATTTAAAAGATACTGGTGATGATAAGAAGACATTAATAGCTTCAACCGCAAGTCCTTTTAAATTCACAAGATCTGTAGCAAAAGCTCTTGGAATCAATGTAGAAGGAAAAACTGATTTTGAATTAGTATATGAACTTTCAGATAAAACAGGTTTAGAGATACCTAAAAATATATATAAGATTGAAGATAAAAAGATAATTCATAAAAACAAATGTAAAAAAGATGAAATGAAGGATATAATAAGAGAACTTTTAAATGAATAGGTGATTTATATGGTAAAGATAAGAGTACCGGCTACTAGTGCCAATTTAGGACCTGGATTTGATTGTATGGGAATAGCATTAGGTCTATATAATACATTCATATTTGAGGAGACGAATGGTGGTCTATTAGTTGAGGGAAGTGAAAAGAGTTTTGAAGAGGAAGATAATTTGATATATCTTTCTATGAAAAGATGTTTTGAAAAGATTAATTATAAATTTAAAGGATTGCGAATAACTGCAAAGTCAGATGTTCCAGTTTCACGAGGATTAGGTAGCAGTGCTACTTGTATCATAGGTGGTGTTATGGGTGCAAATGCTTTAGCTGGAAATCCTCTATCTAAAAAGGAAATTCTAGATATTGCAGCTGAAATTGAAGGGCATCCTGATAATGTTGCGCCTGCATTGCTAGGAGGATTAGTTACATCTGTAGTAGATTCTGATAAAGTATATTACAGTAAGATTGAAGTGCCTAAGGGGATAAAATTCTATGCATTAATACCTAATTTCAAACTATCCACTAAGAAATCTAGAGAAATACTACCTAAGACTGTACCATTTGAAGATGCAGTTTATAATCTTAGTAGAGCTTCTCTTATGACGGCTGCCTTCTCAAAAGGAGATTTTAAGCTTTTAAAAATAGCAGGTAAAGATAGATTGCATCAAGAGTATAGGGGAGAGCTTATAGAAGGGTATGAATCTATAATAAAGGAAAGTGAGCAAGCTGGAGCATATGGCTCTTTTTTAAGCGGAGCAGGACCTACTATTTTAATAGCTGTACCTAAGAAAGACAGAAATATATATTTAAAGCTAAGAAACCATGTTGAAAAATTGAAGTATTTTTGGGAAATAAAAGAACTTTTTATAGATAATAGAGGGGCTAAGATTTGTCGCTAATGATCATTTATTCTATTGAAAGGGTAATGCTATATGGATAATTTAGAATCAAGTAAGTATTTAATAATTGAAAAAGAGGTTTTGCCAGATATATTCGAGAAGGTGTTATTAGCAAAAGAATTATTGATGATTGGTGAATATAAGGAAGTTACAGAAGCAGTTAAAGAAGTGGGTATTAGTAGAAGTAGCTTCTATAAATATAGAGATAAAGTTTTTAGATTTTCGGAAAAAAATGTATCGAAAAAAGTAATAATGAATTTTATGTTAAATCATAGACAAGGTGTGCTTGCATATCTGATAAAAACGTTGTCCTCATTTGGAGGAAATATCTTAACTATCAATCAAGAAATACCTATAAATGGAATAGCAAGTGTGAATATAACTTTTGAAATACAGTCTTTATCAAGGAATCTAGATAAAATGACTTCAGAACTTAAAAAAATCGATGGAGTTAGCCAGGCATCAATAATTGCAATGGAATAGCATGATGATGTTATTTATTTAACAATACTTGAAAAAATGGCGAATCTATTATAGTATTGAACATAAGATAGTACATAAGGAGAACCTTTTCTTATGTAATAGCTAGTTTTTAATTTAAAATTAGTGTAATTTCGAGGAGGAATGTAAAATGGCAAAAAAGACAGCGCTATATAATAAGCATCTTGAATATGGTGGAAAAATAGTAGATTATGCAGGATGGAATTTATCAAGTGACTTTGAAGGATTAGGTCTTGTTGCAGAGCATAATGCAGTAAGAAATGATGTAGGAGTATTCGATGTATCTCATATGGGAGAAATTGAAATAAAAGGACCGGAAGCGGCTAAATACGTACAGTACTTATGCACGAATGATATAGATTCTATAACAGACAATCAAGTTATATATACATTTTTCTGTCAAGAAGATGGTGGAATAGTAGAAGACTTATTAGTTTATAAATACAATACAGAACACTATCTACTAGTTGTAAATGGTGCAAATGTTGAAAAAGACGTTGAATGGGTAAATAAGCATAAAGAAGGATTTGATGTTGAAGTAATAGACTCATCACCAGAAATATCAGAAGTAGCAGTTCAAGGACCTAAAGCTCAGGCAACTGTGCAAAAACTAGTTGACTTTGATTTAGATGAAATAAAATTCTTCCACTTCAAAGACAATGTTAGTGTAGGTGGAGTAAACTGCCTAATATCAAGAACAGGATATACTGGAGAAGATGGATTTGAAATCTACTTCAAAAATGAAGATGCTGAAAAAGTATGGGATTTAGTATTTGAAGCTGGAGAAGAATTCAATATAAAACCAGCTGGATTAGGATGTAGAGATACTCTAAGATTTGAAGCTAATCTACCACTATATGGTAATGAGCTTACAGACTCTAATACACCATTAGAAGCAGGATACGGCTTCTTTGTAAAAACTGGCATAGATGCAGATTTTATAGGAAAAGATGTTCTTAAAAAACAAAAAGAAGAAGGACTTAAAAGAAAAGTTGTTGGATTTGAAATGATAGATAAGGGAATACCTAGACATGGATATAAGGTTGAAGTAGATGGAAAAGAAATAGGATATGTTACTACAGGATATTCTGCACCAACAGTTGGTAAAACTATAGGAATGGCTATGGTTGATATTGAATATGCTGAGATAGGAACTGAAATTGAAATAGCTATAAGAAAGAAAAAAGCGAAAGCAAAAGTTATAAGCAGAAAGTTCTTAGAAAGACATAATAAGTCTAAGTAGAAAAATAATTAATAGAATAAGTTTTTAATTGTGTTTTTACGCATCATTTTGTAAAATGATTAAGTAAATAAATAAAATTTAATTAATATTAGGAGGAAATTATAATGAGCAAAATAGTAGAAGGATTATATTATTCAGAGGATCATGATTGGGTAAAAGTTGAAGGTGGAGTTGCAACAATAGGAATAACTGATGAAGCACAACATCAATTAGGAGAAATAGTTTATGTTGAACTTCCAGAAGAAGATGACGAACTATCAGCAGGAGATGTTTATGGAGTTGTTGAATCAGTTAAAGCAGCATCAGATTCACATTCACCAGTATCAGGAAAAGTTGTTGAAATAAACGAAGAATTAGACGACAATCCAGGAGCATTAAACGAAGATCCATATGGCAACTGGATAGTAAAAGTAGAATTAAGTGATGAGTCAGAAGTTGAAAAACTTATGGATGCTAAAAAGTACGAAGAATTTTGTGCAAAGTAAATTAGAACCCAAAGTTAATGAATATTAAAATATGATTTTTATAGCGACCGATATTGCAAATGCCAAAGAAGTGGTAATGCAGACGGTCGCTATAAAAGAATATATGAAAAATTAGGAGGAAGAGATTATGCATAGATATATTTCTAGCACTAAGAAAGAGCAAGAAGAAATGTTAAAAAGCATTGGTGCAAGCAGTATAGAAGATTTATTTTCAGATATACCAGAAGATCTGAAGTTTAAAGGAGAATTACAAGTAGGAGAGCCTCTTTCAGAGCTTGAATTGCGTAATAAATTAGGTAAATTAGCGAAGAAGAACCAATCTGATTTAGTTTGCTTCTTAGGAGCAGGAGCATACGACAGATTTATACCTGGCGTTATAAATCATATGGCTTTAAGACAAGAGTTTTTCACAGCATATACTCCTTATCAGCCAGAAGTTTCTCAAGGAACATTAACAGGAATATTTGAATTCCAAACTATGATATCTAGTCTTACTGGAATGGATGTAACTAATGCATCACTATATGATGGACCAACTGCTACAGGAGAAGCTGTTTCTATGGCTTGTGATCAGGCGAGAAGAGATAAGATTGTTGTTTCAGCAACACTAGGAGAAGATTTAATAAAAGTAATTAAGACTAATTGTGAAGTTAAAGATATAGAAGTTATAGTAGCACCTATGAAGGATGGAGTTACAGATATAGAAGCTACAAAAGAACTTATGACTAAGGAAGTAGCTGGATTAGTTGTTAAGAGTCCTAACTTCTTTGGAATAATAGAAGATTTAGATGAGTTAGAAAAAGTAGCTCACTCAGATAAAAAATCATTATTTATAGTTAATACTGATCCAATATCGCTTGGAATACTTAAAAAGCCAGGAGACTGTGGAGCTGATATAGTAGTTGGAGAAGGACAGTCACTAGGAATACCTCTAAGCTATGGTGGTCCTTATTTAGGATTTTTCTCTACAACTAAAAAATTAGTTAGAAAGATACCAGGAAGAATAGTTGGACTTACTGAAGATAATGATGGTAATAGAGGATTAGTTCTTACACTTCAAGCTAGAGAGCAGCATATAAGAAGATATAAGGCTACATCAAATATATGTTCAAACCAAGGACTTATAATGTTAATGGCAACAATATATATGAGCTTAATGGGTAAAGAAGGTATAAAAGAAGTAGCTAATCAAACAGTACAAAAAGCACATTATGCTTATAAAAAATTAACTGAAGGTGGAAAATTCAAGCCATTATTCCCAGATAAACCATTCTTCCAAGAGTTTGCATTAAAAGCAGATGTAGATATAAAGAAATTAAATGAAAAACTTCTTGAAAATGGTATACTTGGAGGATATGAGTTAGGTAAAGACTATAAAGAGTATGAAAATGGAGTTCTTATCTGTGTAACAGAAAAGAGAACAAAAGAAGAAATTGACGAGTTAGCTCGTATAATGGAGGCGATCTAAATGTATAACGATTACAATAAAATGATATTTGAGATATCAACAGAAGGTCGTAAAGGATATAGTCTTCCAGCATTGGATGTAGAAGAATCTAATCTTGACGACTTAATCCCATCGAATCTATTAGGAGATGGAGAGAGTAAATTACCAGAAGTTAGTGAGTTTGACGTAGTTAGACATTATACTAACCTTTCTTTATTAAACCATGGTGTTGATAAAGGATTCTATCCATTAGGATCATGTACAATGAAATATAATCCAAAGCTCAATGAAGATATGGCAAGATTAGAAGGATTTGTAAATATACATCCACTACAGCCAGAATCTACTGTTCAAGGAGCTTTAGAATTAATATATGATTTAGATATGAAATTGTCTGAAATAGCTGGATTTGCTAGAACAACTACTCAACCAGCAGCAGGAGCAAATGGTGAGTTTACAGGTCTTATGCTTATAAATGCATACCATAAAAAGAATGGAGAAGATAAGAAAAGAACTAAGATTATAGTACCTGATTCAGCTCATGGTACAAACCCATCATCAGCATATGTAGCGGGATATGAGATAGTTGAAGTTAAATCTAATGAAGATGGATCTGTTAATGTGGATTCATTAAAAGAAGTAATTGCAGAAAACGAAGGAGAAATAGCAGGACTTATGCTTACTAATCCGAGTACTCTTGGGTTATTTGAAAAGAGCATATCTGAAATAACTAAATTAGTTCATGATGCTGGTGGACTTAACTATTATGATGGAGCGAATATGAATGCTATTATGGGTAAAGTTAGACCTGGAGAAATGGGATTTGACGTAATGCACTATAATCTTCATAAGACAATGTCTACACCACATGGTGGTGGAGGTCCAGGTGCAGGTCCTGTTGGAGTTAGAGAAGATCTAGTAGAGTTCTTACCAGTACCTGTAATAGAAAAAGGTGAAGATGGATATTTCTTAGATTATGATAGACCGAATACTATTGGAAGACTTAAAGGTTTCCACGGACATTTTGGAGTTAATGTAAAAGCTTATTCTTATATCTCAACTCTAGGAGGAGCAGGATTAAGAGAAGCTAGTGAAACTGCAGTATTAAATGCAAACTATATGATGAATAAACTTAAAGATAAATACAACTTACCAATGGATCAAGTTTGTAAGCATGAGTTTGTTCTAGGTGGAATTAAAGACACATCAACAGGTATAACTACTCTTGATATAGCTAAGAGAATACTTGACTTTGGATACCATCCACCAACAGTTTACTTCCCATTAATAGTAAACGAGGCACTTATGATAGAGCCTACAGAGTCAGAGTCTAGAGAAACATTAGATGCATTCATAGATACATTAAATCAAATAGCTGATGAAGCAATATCTAAACCAGAATATTTAAAATCAGCACCTCATAATACTCCAGTAGGAAGACTTAATGAAGCTAAGGCTGCAAAGGATCTAATATTAACATATCCTTTTGAAGACTAATATTTCTTTATTAAATAAAATTTTAAAATAATATTATAGAATATTAAAATAAATATTTAAGTTTCATAGATCAGGCAACTAGATTATACCAAGTTGCTTGGTCTTTTTTATTAGAAAAACAATAAAAATATATTGAGAGAATAATATAGAGTATTAAATAGTTTAGTTTATAGTATTTAAAAAAGAACATTTTTAATTTTGTTAATCTCTTGATTTAATAAAGCAATTGTATTATCATATAATTATATGGATAGTATAAAGATTATAGGTAAATTCTATAATCTGTGGAAATATCAATAATTATAAAATAAAAGAATAAGGAGATGTATATAATGTTCGGAAGCACTGGAAATATAGAAGAAGAACTTAAAAAAGGCATTTCAGAATCATTAACAACAAGAAAAGCTGAAGCATGTAGTACGTGAGACCCTGAGGCTGTTATAGCACTCGCCTGGGGCGTTAAAGAAGATATAGATATGGACCATTTTGACGAAGTTAAATCTTATATGGAGTCAGTTAAAGAGATAACTGTACCATTTGAAGGTTCAGAAGTTAAAGTTAATATATTAAAAGCTGGAGTTAGAGAGAAAAACGGAAAAGGAACTCTAATATACAGATACCAATTAGAAAAATAATATAGAATAAAAACCTTTCGTGAAAAATCGAAAGGTTTTTTATTTTGTTAATAGACTACATCTCTTGACTATAATATATAAAAACTATAAACTTAAATATAAGAGAGTTGATATTAGGAGATGGAAATATGGAACTCAAGATACTTTATTTAGGAAAAAAAGATTATAATGAATGCTTAAAATTACAAGAAGATCTGTTTGAAAAGAGACAGAAAAATATAATAGATGATATATTGATTTTAGTTGAGCATAATCCTGTATTGACTTTAGGAAGATCTGCAAATAGAGAAAATATAATTGCAGATGATAAAACCCTCAAGGATGAAGATATAGAAGTAGTCAAAATAGGAAGAGGTGGAGATGTAACTTATCATGGACCAGGTCAGTTAGTTGGATATCCAATAATCAATATAAGAGATAAGAACTTAGGTGTAAAAGATTATGTTTATAATATAGAGCAAGTTATAATAGATACTTGTAAAATGTATGGCATTGAATCGTATAGAGACGATATAAATAATGGCTGTTGGATTAATAACAAAAAGATAGCAGCAGTTGGATTTAAAGTGAAGAAATGGGTTACTATGCATGGATTTGCATTCAATATAAATACGAATTTAGATCATTTTAAGTATATAATTCCTTGTGGAATATCTGATAGAGAAGCGACTTCTCTTGAATTAGAAACAGAAAAAGACTATAAGATAGAAGATATACAAGAGGATTTAGTAGAAAACTTCTGTAGAATATTCAATTATTCTGTTATAAAAGAGGTAAGTGAAGAGGAGGTTATATAATGGAAATAAAAAGAAAACCCGAATGGTTGAGAATAGAAAAAAGAGCTGGAGAAAACTTAGGATACGTTACAAATTTATTGAGCGATCTATCACTAAATACAGTTTGCCATGCTGCAAACTGTCCGAATAGATTAGAATGTTATAGTAAGAGAACGGCAACATTTATGATATTAGGAAAAGAATGTACTCGTAACTGTAGGTTCTGTAATGTAACGAATAATCCTGTAGAAAAAGTAGATCCAGAAGAACCAAAAAATCTTGCTGAGGCAACTATAAAATTAGGACTTAAACATGTAGTAATAACCTCTGTAACTAGAGATGATTTAAAAGATGGTGGAGCTAGTCATTTCGCTAAAGTAATTAATGCAGTTAAAGAAAAAGATCCAAATATAATAGTTGAAGTGCTTATACCTGATTTACAGGGAGATATAGAAGCTTTAAAGACTGTTATAGATGCAAAGCCAGATGTATTAAACCATAATATTGAAACAGTACCTAGACTTTATAAGGATGTAAGACCTCAGGCTATTTATCAGAGATCTTTAGATGTATTAGAGAACTCTAAGAAATTAAATCCTAATATACCTACAAAAACAGGGATAATGTTAGGTTTAGGAGAGGAATATGATGAAGTAATTCAAGTATTTAAAGATTTAAGAGATATAGACTGTGATTTCTTGACAGTAGGTCAATATCTACAACCATCTAAGAAGCACTATCCTCTTAAAGAATATATAAGACCAGAGATGTTTGAAAAATATAAAGAAGAAGCTTTAAGTCTTGGCTTTAAATTTGTTGCATCTAGTCCTCTAGTTAGAAGCTCTTATAAAGCAGCAGATATGCTTGAGTCATCAAAAAAACAGAGTATATAAATTTAAAAATGCACCTTAGAATATTAGTATTTTAAGGTGTATTTTTATTTGTCTTAAATAGTTTTCTATTTGCTTAAAAAGAGCTATATGATAAAATAATAATAAAGATTAAAAAAATGGGTTTATTTGATAATGAAAAATATAAAAAAAGGAGGAAGTAGAAATGAAATTAAAAAAAATATTGACACTTTCTTCGTTTATAATAATTCTAACAGTAATAACAGGATGTGCTTTAGATAAAGCACCTGAAGAGATGATAAAGAGACCCAAATTATCAGAAGAAGATAGGAGAATAGAGGAATTAATAAATAGAAATATACCTCAGAATGCTAAATATGAATCAGTAGAGTCTGAACAAGGACTCAGCGCTATTAAGATGATAGATATTGATGGAGATGGATCAGATGAAATATTAGTTACATACGCTCTTGATATAGATAAAGATCCTCTTCATTTAATAATATTTAGAAAAAAGAATGATTCGTATAGTTTTATGAATGACTTATCAGTTAAAGGTCAAGAATTCGATAAATTGATAATGAGAGATATAAATGGAAATGGAAAAAAAGACTTAGTAACTATAAGCTCTGATAGTAATAAAAAAATATTGACCATCTATTCTTATCAATCAGATATAAAAAAACTTTTAGAAATAGATTATACTGTTTTTGTTATGGATGATATAGATGAAGATGGAATAGTGGATATAATAGTCTTTAAGAATATAAACGATATACTCACTGGGGATTATTACAAATATAATCCTGAAAGTGAGGAGATGGAATTTATAAATGAAACTATAAACTATATAAGATTTGATAGTATGCAAGAGCCAATTATAGACTATATTAGTAAAGGTAAAAAGGGCATAATACTGCAAGGTAATGATGGAAATGAGTCGACAAGATATACATTAATATTTTCAATAAATGAATTTGGTAAATTAGAAAATGCCATAAAAGATTCTACAGAAGAAGGTGGGAATATAACTGCCCATCTATCAACAGAAAATCCTGATTTTAAAATAAAAGATGTCAATAAAGATGGAATTGTTGAGATTCCTAGAGTCTATTCTATGATAGAAAAAGAAGAAGGATTTATACTAAATAAAGATGATTATATATTTTGTACAGAATGGTATGAGTTTAGAAATAATAAGATGGAAAAAAGTATAACTAATATATATTTAGAAAGCGATAGAGTTTATTTTGCTTACCCAAAAAACTGGGAAGATATTGAGATAACTGGTAAAAAGATAAAGACCCAAGAAGGGGAAAAATATAGATTTTCTAAAAGAGATCCGGAGAATAGTAAAGAAGAACTACTTTTAACGATAATAAAAGCAAAATCAGTACCAGATAAATCATATAGACTTATAAAGCGAGATGGAAAATTTGGATACTATATAAAAGCAGAAAAAAATATTCAGAATGAGAATATAAAAGATCTACAGGTAGATGAAAGCTCTATTATAAAGTCTTTTCAAATAAAGAAATAGTTATTATGAAAGGAATTTAGAAAGGATGGTAATATGGCAAAGATATTGGTATTAGAAGATGAAGAGGATATAAGAGCATTCGTTGTTATAAATTTAAAAAGAGCCGGATATGAAATATTACAAGCAGGAACAGGAGAAGAAGCATTAGAAATATTTAGAAATAATGATGATATAGATATTGCTGTTCTAGATGTAATGCTTCCAGGAATAGATGGAATGGAAGTATGTAAGATAATGAGGGAGGAAGATAAAAGAATAGGAATTCTGATGCTCACAGCAAAGTCACAAGAGCTTGATAGAATAAGTGGTCTATCTATTGGTGCAGATGATTATATGTCTAAACCTTTTAGTCCAGCAGAATTAGTTGCAAGAGTAGATGCTATTTCTAGAAGAGTAGATATGTTAAAAGGAGATACTAAATCGAATAAATTTGAATCGGGTCCTTTTAAATTAGACTGTGAAGGAAGAACATTATATAAGAATGGTGATGAAATAGAACTTACACAAATAGAATATAGTATGATGAAATTTTTTATAGAAAATAGAAATCAATCATTGTCAAGAGAAGATATATTAAATAATGTTTGGGGAGAGAGTTATTTTGGAGATCCTAAAATAGTAGATGTAAATATAAGAAGACTTAGGAGAAAAATAGAAGATGATTCTTCAAATCCTCAATATATAAGAACGGTGTGGGGATATGGTTATAAGTGGAAGCAGGAAAATGATAAGGAGATTTAGTCAAAAATTCATAGATAATATGGGTTTAAAGAAAAGATGGGTATATAGTTATTTTACTTTGACAATAATTATATTAGCTATTTTTGAAATAGCATTCACCTATATTATCAGTGCTTATTATTATGATAGTGCTACTCGTCTGCTAAAATATAGAGCAGATAATTCTATACAGTTCTATAAATCATATTCTAATAGCGAAAGCTATGATATAAATGATCTAGCAAAACAGATTATAAAAGACTTTGGAACGAAAAAAAATGATTCAATAGAATTGCAGGTGCTTGATCTATCAGGAAATATAATAGTAAGTTCTACGGGGTTTACGAATGAGAATAAAATCAATACCCCGGATTTTAAAGAAGCTCTAAAAGGAAAAATATATAATTGGCGAGGAGATTCAATTGTAAGTCATGAGCCTATTATGGCTACATCCCATCCAGTAATGAACTCTGATAATGAAATAAAAGGAATTGTAAGATATATTATCTCTTTAGAAAATATTAATAAAAGCATAGAAAATGCACTTTTCATGTCTTTTGTAGTCATAATAGTGATTTTGTTCGTAGTAAGTGTTGTAAGTTATGCTTTTGGTAGGACTATAATAAAACCTATCAATGAAATAAATAAAGTAGCTAAAAAAATGGCAGAAGGTCAGTATTCAGAAAGAATAAATACTAAATATAATGATGAGATAGGTGAATTAGCTGACACATTAAATAATATGGCTGAAGAAATTGTCAGGACTAATAATTTAAAAAATGATTTTATATCATCTATATCACATGAATTAAGGACTCCTCTTACATCTATAAAGGGATGGAGTGAAACCATATTAACTGGTAATTTTGAGGATAAAGAAGAGACTAGTATGGGTCTAAAGATAATAATTAAGGAAACGACAAGACTTTCAAAAATGGTAGAAGAACTTTTGGACTTTTCAAAAATGGAAAGTGGAAGAAAGGTATTGTATTTAGAAGAAGTTAATTTAGCGACAGAAATTGAAGAGGTAATAAATATAACTAAAAGAAGGGCTCAACATGAAGGAATAGATCTAATATATACAAAAGAAGGCGAGATTCCTAATATACTTGGAGATTTCAATAGATTGAAACAAGTATTTATAAATATAATAGATAATGCTATTAAATTTACAGAAGCAGGCAAGAGTGTAAAGGTTAGAATATATTCAAATGAAGAGGAAGTATTAATAGATATTGAGGATGAAGGTATTGGAATTCCAGATTCTGATATAGACTTTGTTAAAGAAAAGTTTTTTAAAGGGAAGAGCAAGAAATCAGGCAGTGGAATAGGTTTAGCCATAAGTAATGAAATTATGGAAATGCATAAAGGTAAATTGAATATAATAAGTGAAGATGGTGTAGGAACTAAGATAACACTTGTTTTTCCTAAGATAAAAGAAAATCTAGAGTAAAAAAACAGGAAATCATATTTTTATATGGTTTTCTGTTTTTTTAAATTTCATCAAAATTACTATTTTTATATTGTCTTTAATGTGAAGGTTTACAGTAGTTTAAAAATTAACAAATATAAAAAACACAATATATAGTAGTATTACGATTTTAGGGTGGAATATATAGTAAATATATTATATAATAGTTTTATCGAGGAGGAGCAAATATGGATATTTTAACGGTAATAAAAAGAGATGGATCAAAAGTAGATTTCAATGGACAGAAGATAGTAATAGCTATAGAAAAAGCTATGAAGAATGGATCGGGTATGTACGAATCAGGAGTAGCAGAAAAAATTGCAGAAGAAATAGAGGCGTTCGCAAAGGAAATAAGAAAGCCTATGACTATATATCAAATAGAAGATTTAGTATATTATAAATTGGTTAAATACGGACATGCATGTACTGCAAGAGCATATGAGGGATATAGAGCGGTTCAAAGCTTTAAAAGAACAGTTAATACGACTGATGATAATATATTAGGATTATTAAATAGAACTAATAAGGAAGTAATGAAAGAGAATTCGAATAAGAATTCGAAAATTTCCTCTACACAGAGGGATTTAATAGCAGGAGAAGTTTCTAAAGACATTGCTAGAAGAAAAATTTTACCAGCAGATATAGTTCAAGCGCATGACGATGGAGCAATACATATGCATGATATGGACTATATAATACAACCTATGTTTAACTGTTGTTTGATAAATTTAAAAGATATGTTAGATAATGGGACGGTTATAAATGGAAAAAAAATAGATTCTCCTAAATCTTTCCAAGTAGCTTGCACTGTGACTACACAAATAATAGCACAAGTTGCTTCAGGACAGTTTGGAGGGCAGAGTATAAATGGTATAGATAGAATACTAGCACCATATGCTAGAAAATCCTTTGAAAAGCATTTAAAGACTATAATAGATGAACAAAAAGAAATATATAAAATAGAAGTAGATATGAAAAAAGCAGAAGAGGTTGCTTGGTTAAGAACAAAAAAAGAAATAAAAGATGGAGTTCAAACGATTCAATATCAGATTAATACACTTATGACGACGAATGGACAAGCTCCATTTGTAACTCTATTCATGCATTTTGATGAAGGATTTGAATATGAAAAAGAGGCATCGCTTATAACAGAAGAAATATTGAGTCAGAGATTAGAAGGAATTAAGAATGAGCAGAATGTCTATATAACTCCAGCATTTCCTAAGTTAATATATGTTTTAGATGAACATAATGTACATGAAGATAGTAAATATTATTATTTGACTAAGCTTGCAGCAAAATGTACGGCAAAGAGGATGTATCCAGACTATATATCTGCAAAGAAAATGAAAGAGATGTATGAAGGTCAAGTTTATAGTCCTATGGGATGTAGAGCTTTCCTATCACCTTATAGAGACGAAAGTGGCAAATATATAGCAGATGGGAGATTCAATATGGGAGTAGTTTCTATAAATCTTCCACAGATAGGAATTCTTTCAAATGGAGATGAAAAACTATTTTTCGATCTTCTAGACAAGAGATTAGATCTATGTAAAAGAGCACTTATGTTAAGATACGATCTTTTAAAAGATGTTACAACGGATGCATCGCCAATCCATTGGCAATACGGAGCTATATCGAGATTAGAAAAGGGTGAAAAAATATACCCACTTCTTCAAAATGGATATGCAACTATATCTCTTGGATATATAGGAATATATGAAGCAACTAAATTAATAAAAGGAGTTTCTCATACAGATCCAAGAGGAACAGATTTTGCCATTAAAGTTATGGAAGTATTAAATGATCATATAGAAGAATGGAAAGAAGAAACAGGAATTGGATTTGCATTATACGGAACTCCTGCAGAGAGTTTGACTCATAGATTCTGCTCTATAGATAGAAGTAGATTTGGAGAAATAGAAGAGATAACGGATAAAGGATATTATACTAATTCATATCATGTATTCGTTGGAGAAGATATAACAGTATTTGATAAATTTAAGTTCGAATCTCAATTCCAAGAGATGTCTAAAGGTGGATGTATATCTTATGTTGAGATACCTAATTTAAATAATAATACTGAAGCTGTAGAAACTATGATAAAGTATATTTATGATAATATAGGTTATGCGGAATTTAATACAAAATCGGATTATTGTCATATATGTGGTTATGATCAAGAGATAATATTAAATGAAAATGATGAGTGGGAATGTCCACAATGTCATAATAAAGATGAGTCAAAGATGAATGTTACTAGGAGAACTTGTGGATATCTAGGAGAAAACTTCTGGAATGAAGGAAGAACTAAGGAAATAAAAGACAGAGTACTCCATATATAATTGAATAAAGAAATGAAAGGTCTTAATTATATTATAGGGCCTTTCATTATGTTTTAATAAGGATATGATTTTATGAAATATGCTCAAATAAGAAAGTATGATGTCGCAAATGGAACAGGAATAAGAACAACGATTTTTGTTACTGGTTGCACTCATGATTGCCATAATTGTTTTAATAAATTATATCAAGATTTTAATTATGGCGAAGAATGGACAGAGAAACAGACAGATCTAGTGATTTCTTATTTAAAAGAAGATATGGTCGGAGGCTTATCAATATTAGGTGGGGAGCCCTTCCAAAATAGCAAGGCACTTACGCAGATTGTAAAAGATATAAAAAAAGAAGTGGATAAGAGTATATGGATATGGTCTGGATACACTTATGATGAGATAATAAAAGATGAAGAAAAAAAAGAATTACTAAAAGAATGCGACATATTGGTAGATGGGAGATTTGTAGAAGAATTGAAGAATTTAGCTCTAAAATTCAGAGGTTCATCTAATCAAAGAATTATAGATATAAAAGAATCGTTAAGAGAGAATAGAATAGTAGAAATAGATCAGATATAAAGCTTATATAATATTATATAAGCTTTTTTTATATCAAAATAATATCTGTGATATAATAAAATTCAATATATTAACTGGAGGAAACAAGCTATGAAAAAAAGAAAGATTGTAAATATGATCTTATCCATTATAATATTACTCAGTACTACATTTGGAATTGCTGATACAGAGATTCAAGATGATATATTATATACAGAGCCTTTTGCTCTACTGACGACAGATAGTTCTATAAAAGATGGAGCCGAAGATATACCAATAGATTATAGAATGGTATTAGTATTTAATAGAAATATTGCTAGCTCAGATATTATAAATTCAAATAAGAAATTAATAAATCTATTTGATAGTAGCGGAAATTCAATACCTATAGAAGTAGTTCCTTATATTTCAGATCAAAATGAAGAATACTTAACAGCAGTAGAAATTAAACCTAATGAAGAATTAAAAAAAGGTTCATCTTATATTATAAAGATAGATGAAGGAATAGAATCAGAAGGTAAGGAAGACAGACTGAATAGTGCTTATAGTATAAACTTCAATACAGAAAGAGATAATTTGATCAATCAGAATGAAGAAGCAAATAATATATCAGATACAGATTCTAATCAGAATACAAATGATCTAGAAAGTGATGTTGAACTAGCAAGAAGACAGAATAAGATAATAGAAGAAAATATGAAAAAAAATAATTCGGATAAGAAGGATATAGAAGGAAATAATATAGAAAAACCAACAGAAGATAAAAATGAAAATGCAATTAAAGAGAATCCTAAATTAGAAGAAGAAAAAATAAAAGAAGAAAATGAAATGAAAAATGAAAAAAGTCCAGTTAAATTCTTTTTAATACTTTTTGTATTAGTAGCTATAATAGTTGTGATTATATTAATAGTAAATAAGATGAATAGAGAAAAAGAGAATAAAATCTTAGAAGAAAAGATGAATAGAGAAAAATATAAAGCAAATACTAAAGAAGAAATAGATAATGAAGAGGAAAAAGATAAACTAGGTAAAAATAGATAAACAAGGCCAATAGTTAACCGCTAGATATATATGGGTTGACTATTGGCTTTTTTTTATCTATAATCTATCTATATAATAAAAAATGAGGTGATGGTTTGAAGACTAGAGACATCATATTGATAGCATTATTTGCTGGATTAAGTGTAGTAGGAGCTTATATATCAATACCTTTACCTCCTGTTCCAATTACTTTTCAAAATATGATTTGTATCTTAGCAGGGGGAATATTAGGAAGTAAAAAAGGAGCAATATCTCAAATCGTATATACGATAATGGGGTTAATAGGCTTGCCTGTATTTGCTGGTGGGAAAGGAGGACTTTCTCATATAATATCACCTACTTTCGGCTATATTTTAGGATTTATAATCTGTGCTTATATTGTTGGGAAAATTAAGGAGAAGAGTGAAAATACAGATATCAGAATTCTGATAATAGGTTCTCTTATAGGAACGATAATAATATATTTATTTGGAACAATATATCTATATGGAATAATGAATTTAGCACTAAATAAATCAATTAGTATAATAGCTGCTATAAAAATAGCTGTTCTGCCATTCTTTATCAAAGATATAATAGTTGCAATAGTATCAGGTATTATATCTTCTGCAGTACTTAAAAAATTAAATAAAGTAGGTATTTTAGATGTATAAGAAAGAAATATTGAAACTTAAGGATAAAGTCTTAAATGGATATTTATTGAATAAAGAGGAAGCGAATTATCTGATAAAAATAGATAATTACTATTTAGAAGATATTTTATTGGCATCGAGAGCTATTAAAGATAAGTATATAGGGAAAAGAATAAGCCTTTGTAGTATAATAAGCGGTAAAGTAGGAAGATGTTCTGAAGATTGCAAGTTCTGTGCTCAATCTGCTCACTATAATACAGAGATAGAGGAAACAGGACTTCCTACCTATGAAGAATTTAAAAACAGAGCGATAGAGAGTGAAAGCTTTGGGATTAAAAGATTTTCTTTAGTCTCTAGTGGAAGATATGTAGATAAATCTGATTTTGAAATCATAGTGAAATACTATACTGAATTGAAAAAGGAGTCGAATATAGAATTATGTGCATCATTAGGTATTTTAGATTATGAAGATTTGAAAAAATTAAAAAAATCAGGAGTTAAAAGATATCATCACAATATAGAGACAAGCAAAAGAAAGTTTAAGGATATTTGTAGTACGCATAAATATATCGACAGAATTGAAACGATTAAAAAAGCAAAAAGAGCAGGTCTTAAAATATGTTCAGGTGGAATAATAGGTATGGGAGAAAGTTTAGAAGATCGAATAGAATTTATAATGGAATTAAGAGAATTAAAAGTAGATTCAATACCTATAAATATATTAGATCCAATAAAAGGAACACCATTAGAAAAACAAGATAATTTAAGTGAAGAGGAGATATTAAAAACATTAGGAGTTTTTCGAATGGTATATCCTACAGTTGAGTTAAGATTTGCTGGAGGAAGAAGAATGATTAAAAAATTACAGATACGAGGTATTGAGACTTCGGTTAATGGTATGATAACTGGAGATTTTTTAACTACTATAGGAAATAGCATAGAAGAAGATTTAATAATGATAAGAGATTATGAGATAGTTTAAAATTATTAATTATAGAAAAATAATAAAATCTATACTATAATAGTAGTACTAAATATATGCGGAGGAATAAGAGTGAAAATTATAGAGATACCTGGTTTTAGGAGTATTCATATTGAACATTTAGTACTAGATTATAATGGAACTTTAGCTGTAGATGGAAAAGTTATAGATGGAGTTAGAGATAGAATTAAAAAATTAAGCAAGGAAATTAAAGTTCATATACTAGCAACAGACACATTTAGTGTTGCCAACTCTGAGTTTGAAGACTATGATGTAGAAATTAAGATAATGAACTCTGATGATTCTGCAATTCATAAAAGAAAAACAGTTGAGACTTTAGGAAATCAAAATACTGTATGCATTGGTAATGGATTTAATGATATAGAAATGATGAAAGTAGCAGGACTATCATTAGGTATTGTTCAATCAGAAGGAATGAGTGGAAAATTAGTTTTTTATTCAGATATAATCTATAACAATATAATAGATGCATTAGATGCATTAGACAATACTAATAGAATCCGTTCTATCCTCAGAGGTTAAATTGACATCAAATATTTATTCTGTTATAATTGTTTCATAAGCTGGAAAGATGGCCGAGCTGGCTGAAGGCGCTCGCCTGGAACGCGGGTAGGCAGGAAACTGTCTCGTGGGTTCAAATCCCACTCTTTCCGCCAACTTATAAATTTAAACAATTTTTGCCATGCTAGATGGGGAGTTAGCGGTGCCTTGTAACCTGCAATCCGCTATAGCAGGATCGAACTCCTGTCCGAGATATATTATTTATTTGGTCTGCCCTCAATAAGTGGTGTTGACGATTGGGTCCTACGCAACAGAAGCCTGCCAACTCCGTCAGGTCCGGAAGGAAGCAGCGGTACGTAGTCACTTTTGTGTGCCGTGGGGTCGCCTGGTTTGAGCTAACTGTTGAGGTAACGCTTATGATGATATACCGAAGACAGGTGCATGGCTTTTTTATTTGAATTTGGGCGAAAGCTCTTTTTTTTTACTTAATACCAAGTAATCTTACTTTAATACTTGGTTATATATGGAGGTTTGTTAAATTGAAAAAAGAAACAATTTGTGTTCATGGAGAACAAAATAGTGAAAACTCATTCGGTGCTATATCAGTGCCAATATATCAAACAGCATCCTTTTCACATCCATCATTAGGAGAGAGTACAGGATACGATTATTCTAGACTTCAAAATCCAACTAGAGAAGAACTTGAAAATATTATGACTAGTCTAGAAAACGGGATAGATTCGATGGCTTTTTCAACTGGAATGGCTGCAATATCAGCATTAATGGAACTTTTTGAGCCTGGAGATCATATAATAGCGTCAGATGATCTATATGGTGGAACCCCAAGGCTTTTTGATAATATATCTAAAAAAAATAAAATAGAAATAGATTATATAGATACTTCTGACTTAATAGGAGTGAAAAATCTAATTAAGGAAAATACTAAAGCATTATTTATTGAAACACCGACTAATCCAATGATGCAGATAACAGATTTAAAAGCTATATCAAAGATAGGAAAAGAGCAGAATCTTATAGTAATAGTTGATAATACTTTCTTATCACCATATTTTCAAAACCCATTATCATTAGGTGCTGATATAGTAGTACATAGTGGGACTAAATATATAGGAGGTCATAATGATACATTAGGAGGTTTTCTAACTACTAATTCTCAAGAATTGTCTGATAGATTAAGATTTATATTTAAGACTAT
Source organism: Andreesenia angusta (assembly GCA_030537835.1). GTDB lineage: Bacteria > Bacillota > Clostridia > Tissierellales > Gottschalkiaceae > Andreesenia > Andreesenia angusta_A. The sequence goes on from JAUNVB010000004.1 coordinate 77,816, forward strand.
AGGATCTTGTTTAGGCCCTATGGATAGTTGGTTAATGATTAGAGGAATAAAGACCTTAGCTATTAGAATGAAAAAACAAGAAGAGAATGCTATGAAAATAGCTAAATGGCTTAAGAAAAGTGATAAAGTGAAGAAGGTCTTTTATATAGGATTGCCAGATCATCCACAGTATGAAATCAGTAAATCTCAATCTAGAGGTTTTGGAGCAATGATATCATTTGAAGTAGATAGTTATGAAACAGTTGTAAATGTATTAGAAAATATAAAGATTATAAAATTTGCTGAAAGTTTAGGTGGAGTAGAGTCTCTTATGACATTTCCTAAGATTCAGACTCATGCAGATGTTGATGAGAAGATATTAGAAGCTAAGGGAGTAAATGATAGATTGCTTAGATTATCTGTAGGTATAGAAGATATTGATGATTTAATAAAAGACTTAGAATCAGCTCTTGGAGGTATATAAATGTATAATTTTGATGAAATAATAGATAGAAAAAATACTGATTGTATAAAATATGATTTTGCAGTTGAAAGAGGTCTTCCAGAAGATGTTCTTCCATTATGGGTAGCAGATATGGATATAAGAGCACCAAAAGAAGTTAATGATGCAATTATAGAAGCTGCAAAACATGGAATTTATGGTTATTCAGAGACTAAAGATGATTATTTTGAAATATTGAGTAATTGGTTTAAGAATTTTCATAATTGGGAAATAAAAAAAGATTGGTTAGTGAAAACACCAGGCGTTGTATTTGCAATAGCAACAGCAATTAGAGCGTTGACAGAAGAAGGAGATGGAATACTCATACAAGAACCAGTATATTATCCATTTTCTAATATGATAGAAGAAAATAACAGAAGACTGATAAACAACTCTCTTTTATATAAAGACGGTCGATATAATATAGATTTTGAAGATTTTGAAAAGAAAATAAAAGAAGAAAATGTAAAATTATTTATATTCTGTAATCCACATAATCCCGTAGGAAGAGTTTGGGAAAGAGAGATTATAGAGAGATTAGGAAAGATTTGTTTAGATAATAATGTGATAGTTTTATCTGATGAGATACATTCAGATTTAGTATATGAAGGATATGAACATCATGTATTCGCTAATATAAACAATGAATTCAGAGATAATTGTATAGTTTTTACAGCACCTAGCAAGACTTTTAATATTGCCGGTCTACAGGTATCGAATATATTCATACCGAATGAAGATATTAGGAATAGATTTAAATCAGAAATGAATAGAGCAGGATATAGCCAATTAAATACATTAGGATTAGTAGCAGCAAAAGCAGCATATAAATATGGACACTCTTGGCTAAAAGAGCTAAAAAAATATCTCTGGGCAAATATTGAATTTGTAGAAGATTATTTAAAAGAAAATATACCAGAAGTTAAATTAGTAAAACCAGAAGGTACTTATTTGATTTGGTTAGATTTTAGAGATACAGGACTAAATAATGATGAAATAGAAGATTTAATAATAAATAAAGCAAAACTTTGGTTAGATGGTGGAACTATGTTTGGTGAGGATGGAGAGAAATTTCAGAGAATTAATATAGCCTGTCCGCGAAAGACTGTAGAGGAAGCCTTAGATAAGATAAAGCTTGCATTATATGAAAAATAAATAATTCTTTATAAATAAACTAGAATATATTCCTATAATGAAATATAATTGTATTGAATGATGAATGAATTTCTGAGAGGAAGATAATAGTGAATAGAAAAAGTAAATACATTATTCTAGGCTTGATAGGAATTACTATTGCAGGATTTAGTTTTAAGTCTATATCAGATTCAGTCTTAGATACCACTGATAATGGTATAAAAATTAAGATATTTAAAGAGAAACTCACATTGAGTAAGACAGAAGAGATAATACTTAAAGAGTGGGATAGTATAGATGAATTTAATTCAGATGGATATTATTATCTAAACGAAGATATAGCTTATATAATCTTAAAAGATGAAGAGAAAATAAAAAATATGAAAAAACTGAATTCAGAATCTGGTATGGTATCAAATATATTAATAGAAAAAGGAAAAGTATCTTTTGAGGAATTAGAAATAGCTAAGCAAGAAATAGAAAATGCTTTAAACGATTATGATTTTGAAGTATATAGTATAGACTATGATTTTAAAAATGAGTCAATAGAAGTAATAGCACCGGGTATAAATTCAGAAGAAAAAGCAGATTTACAACAGGCTTTTAAAGACTTAATAAAGATAGTGTCAAAGAAAGATAGATCTAATAGAAATACTAATAAAGATGATTTTTTGGATATAGATAAATCACATTGGGCATATGATGCCATTAAATATTTACAGAATCAAGAGATTGCCAGTGGAGATTCAAATAATTTATTTAATCCAGATAATCCCATAACGAGAGAAGATGGAATGACTTTAGCTTATAAAGCAATAGGTGCTACGAGTGTATATAGGTCGACTCCTGAAATGTCAAAGATATTTACAGATCAAAACTATATATCACAATATGCAGAAAGACCTTTAAAGTATTTTGAGAGCACTAATAGCCTTTCAGGTTATCCAGATGGATCTATTAAACCTAAAGAAAATATAAAAAGAGCAGAAGCGGTAACATTTTTAACTAAGGCTTTTTCCTATAAATTAGATAAAGATGCTTCAGATATAGATTTAAACTTTTATGATATATCTTCAAATGATTACTATTATAATTCTATACAGAAGTTAAAAAAAGCAGGAGCGATTTCAGATAAAGGAGAATTTAGACCATTTGAAGATATAACAAGAGCAGAATATGCATATATTCTATACAAGATATGTAACGAATAAAGAAATGGAAAATATTGTTTAAAAGACTTACCTATGATAGAATTAATATCAATAAACTATATTTTTTAGAATAGGAGGGTTAAAATGAAAAAAATAAAAATTGAGGGAATGCATTGTCAAAATTGTGTACAGGCAGTTGAGAATGGACTTAAAAAATTAGAACCTAAAAGCTTAAAAGTAGAAATTGGTGAAGCAGAAATAGATACTGATGCATCAGACGATGTGTTAAAAGAAGCTATTGAAGATTTAGGATTCGATGTAGTAAGTATAAATTAAAAGAAGTGCTAAGCACTTCTTTTTTTGTTATAATATATTTTATAGAACTAATGATATGAAAGGATGGAATAAAAAATGAGCTATAAAGCAATATATCGTAGATTTAGACCTAATAATTATAATGATTTAATAGGTCAAGAAAATGTCGTAAAAATACTTCAAAATCAAATCAAGAATAATAATATAGCTCATGCCTATCTTTTTTCTGGTATCAGAGGTACAGGAAAGACATCAGCTGCTAAAATATTTGCTAGAGCTGTAAACTGTCTCAATCCTAAAGATGGGAATCCTTGTAATAAGTGTGAAATCTGTAGAGGAATAATAAATGAAGAAATTATGGATATAGTAGAAATAGATGCAGCATCGAATAATAAAGTTGATGATATAAGAGAATTAAAGGAAAGTTCAAACTACCCACCATCTAAAACTAGATATAAAGTATATATAGTAGATGAGGTTCATATGCTTTCAAAGGGAGCTTTCAATGCATTTTTAAAAACATTAGAGGAGCCTCCAAACTATATGATATTCATACTTGCAACTACCGAAGAGAATAGGATACCATCGACTATTCTATCTAGATGTCAAAGATTTGAATTTAAGAGAATAAATAGTTTAAAAATTGTTGAAAATATGGAAAAAATATGTAACGAACTAGGTGTGGAATTTGAAAAATCAGCTTTAAATTTGATTGCAAGAAATTCAGATGGTGGTATGAGAGATGCTCTTAGTATATTAGATCAATGTTTAGTAAATGAAGATAATTATTTGAGCTTGAAGAATGTAATTGATTCAATCGGAACAGTTGATAATGAATTTTTGAGAAATATAGTTAAAGATATAATAGATAAAAATTCGTCTAATATCGTATATAAATTTGATGAATTGACGAAAACAGGAAAAGATTATATTGTTTTCTTAAAAGAACTGATATCTTTTTTTAGAGATTTAATGATTTTAAAAACTGGAGTAAATTATGAAGATATTCTAGAATTATCTGATGAGGATATATCTGGTATGAAAGAACTATTGGAAGAGATAGGCAATAATGAGATAATCAATTATATAGAAGAGCTAATAAAAGTTGAAGAAAAAATAAAAAACACAAATCAGCCAAGGATTATATTAGAAGTTTCATTAATAAAACTCTGTGATATTGAAGATAGAGAAAGTTTAATATCTAGAATAGAAAATTTAGAGAAGATAGTTGAATCCGGTGAAATCAGAGTGAAAAATGAAAAATCGATAGATAAGAGAGATATTAAAGAGAGTAAAAAATTAATTCCACCAATAAAAAGAAATGATATATTTAAAAACAATAAAGAAGATGAACTGATAGAGAAAAAAGAAGAGCAAGAAGAATTAATAGATGCAAAAGAATTGAGTTTTGATGTTATAATAGAAAAATGGGATGATTTTTTAAAATTCTTAAGAAAAAAAAGACCATCTATAGCCGCATTACTCTTAGACGCAGAAATATCTAATTTTTCTAATAGCATACTAACAGTGAACTATGGAAAGAACTATGGATTTCATAAAGAGGCTATTAGTCGTTCGGAGAACAGAGAAAATTTAAAAGAAGTATTAAAAGAATTTTTTAAATCTAAGATTGAATTAGATATCTCTATGGAAGAGGAAGAGATTATAAAAGAGAGTAGTGAAAGTGTAGAAAACAATGAAGAGTATTTTCAAGAGGTACTCGATATATTTGGAAATGATAAAGTTACTATAGAATAAATGGAGGTAGAAAATATGAAATTTCCAGGAATGGGTAATATGGGTAATTTAATGAAGCAAGCACAAAAGATGCAAAAAGAAATGGCTAAATTACAATCAGAATTAGAAGAAAGAGAAGTAACAGCAACAGCAGGAGGAGGAGTTGTAACGGCGGTTGCAAATGGTAAAAAAGAGATAATATCTATTAGCATAGATCCAGAAGTTATAGATCCAGAAGATGCTGATATGTTAGAAGATTTAGTTCTTGCCGCTTGCAATGAAGCTCTTAGAAAAGCTGAAGAGTTAGTATCAGGTGAAATGCAAAAGATAACTGGTGGAATGAATATCCCAGGATTATAAGGTAGAATAGAATAAAAAATTAAAGGGCCAAGAATATCTTGGTTCTTTTTGATTATAAGAAGAGAAATATTAGAGAGGAGAGAGCTGTTTAATCAGCGAATACGATGTCATATCTTGCAGGTACTATAATAGATTTAATAGATGAATTATCAAAATTACCTGGAATTGGTAGAAAGAGTGCGCAGAGACTAGCTTTTCATATAGTGAATTCAGATTTAGATACAGTGAATAGATTAGCAAACTCTATAATTAAGGCTAAAAGAGATACAAAATACTGTAGTATATGTTGCAATTTTACAAATTCAGATCCTTGTAATATATGTAGTAATGTTAAAAGAGATAGAGATTTGATCTGTGTTGTTGCAGATTCAAAAGATTTAATGGCAATAGAACGAACTAAAGAATATAACGGACTTTATCATGTTCTTCATGGAAATATATCTCCTATGGATGGTATCGGTCCTGAAGAGATAAGAATAAAAGAGCTATTAGACAGAATTCAAAAGAATCCTGATACTAGTGAAGTTATAGTAGCTACTAGTGCGACTATAGAAGGAGAGGCAACAGCTATGTATATCTCAAAATTACTAAAGCCCTTAGGTGTTAAAGTTACTAGATTGGCATCAGGAATACCTGTTGGTGGAGATCTCGAATATGCGGATGAAATAACTCTTTCAAAAGCGATTGAAGGTAGGATAGAATTATAAAATTTTAAGGAAGGATGAGAGAATGGAAGTTATCATAGGCTATATTATAGCTATAACAGCTATAGTTATAATAGGAAAAGTATTGTTATTCCCCATTAAGAAAATACTTAAATTTGTATTGAATGGAGTCATAGGAGCTGTGATGTTATTGGTACTGAATGCAATTGGCTCTAGTATAGGGATAACTGTAGGCGTGAATATTGTAAGTGCATTAATTGCAGGTTTTTTCGGTATACCTGGGATTATATTCTTAGTAATAGTGAATATGATATAAAAATACCTCCTATTTCTATACTGATCCTAAAAATATATATTTATAAATATGATTTTTAGGACGACCTTAGAATTAGGAGGTATTTTATATTATTTTATTAATTTAATATTATTATTTTTCTTTTTTTTCTTATATATATTAACAAGGGTATTTTCGTTATAAGAGGATGTATTCGTCTTCTTATTTCCTGTTTTATTTTTATTAAATCGCCTTTCTATTCTCATATTTCTCAATTGTTGTTTTCGAAATTTATTTAAATGCATTGCTATCCCAGTAAAGATAGTTGAGAATATTATAAGTACAATTATAAAAGCTAATATGCTAGACTCCAATTCATCAATACTACTAGCAATAATATAGGTTAAAAAATATATTATAGAAGTAGAGCTCTCCTTTCTAATGAATTTTTAAATCGATTTAAAAAATAAATACTTTAATATAAAATCTTATTTTAATTCTATCACTTTTATTATCTAAATTCAATAAAGTAGATCTATATTGAAATTAAAAAAAAGCCCTAAATATATGATATAAAGGACTTTTGTGAATATTAAGCATTGAATTTTTCGATAAATGATTGAGATGGTGAGGCTATAGCGATATCAGATACTAATTTATTCAGTTCGTTTTTATCACTGAGTTCACCTTTTGCGGCTTCTAATGCAGCTTTAACAGAAGCTATATCTCCTGTAAAAACGATCAATGATTTTCCTCCGAGCCCTAATGTGAGAGAAACTCTAAGCAGTTCAACTTGAGAAGTCTTCTTGATTTTATTAGCGCAAAGAATTCCCGAACTCAACGTCTTTGTCTCAAAAATACCGATAGATGATATATTATCTCTATCTATTCTGGCATTTATCTTTTCAATTACTCCATCCATAACAGAAGGTATTACTTCTGCTGCTATCAATGAAGAGCCTGTCTCTTCTTTTGCTCTATTTATAGCAGATTGTACATCTGCAACTTCTCCAGAAACAGTGATTAAAAATTTTCCTATACAAACAATTCTATTATCTACAATTTCAATAGTAGCTGTTTTAGTCATTTTATCAAGCATATCTAAACCAACAGCTATGCTTTTAAATTCTGCAACCCCTAATGCTATCCCCATTTAAAACATTCCCTTCATAAATACAAAGATTATTTCTTTTTTGTTATGATTTGAAGTACAAATCAAGTACTTTACTATCTTAATTATAACAAAATTATAAGGTTTATACCATATTGGAAAAATATTAAAAAAAATAAAAAGAAAAAAGATTTGACACAAGAGTTTTAAGATGTTATTCTATATGAGTTGTCTAAAAAATAGAAGAATAAAAAAGCTGTTCTGAAAGGCAGTGATTATAAGATTTTTTATGACAAAAAATATTTTTAAAAAATATTTGAAAAAACTATTGACTTATTATAGGATACCTGATATAGTATAAAAAGTAGTCGCGAGATAGCGACGGATGAATTTTGAAAAATGAACAGCAGATATAA
>JAUNVB010000029.1 GCA_030537835.1 Andreesenia angusta
ATTCATAGTCTGAGGATTAATACTTATTCTATTGACACCATATTCTCTTAATAGTTCTAATTTCTCTCTATCTATAGTATCAGGCCTTCCTGCTTCTACAGTAAACTCTTTATTTTCTATAGGAAAGTTCTCTTTTAATTTCTTTAATAGCCTGTCTAATTGTTGTAAGTTTAAAGCAGTAGGAGTCCCTCCACCAATATATACTGTATTGAGTTTTTTATCTATTAAAAGTTCAGATACTCTTTTTATCTCATATTCTAAATAATCTAAATATTTATCTGCTAACTTCTCATCATATCTATTTGATGTAAATGAGCAATAAGAGCATCTTGTAGGGCAGAAAGGTATGCCTATATAAAGGCTATATCTATTCTTATCTAAAGGATAGATTATATCTTTTTCCAAATCTGCTATTCCCATTATCAATTCTGCTTTTTCTTTTGATAATCTATATTCTCTTAATAATAGATCTCTTATATCCTGTTTATTATATCCTAATTCTTGCAAATGATGAACTATTTTAACTGGTCTAACTCCTGTAAGTATGCCCCAGTTCATATTCTTTCCACTGTACTTAATCAATGCCTCATATAATGATCTTCTTATTCCAATTTTTTGACGTTTTTCTTGATCAGATTCTAAGATATCTACTTCATTAATATCTAAATCAAAACCTATATTCTGATTTTTATATTCTATTCTACTCTTTAATTTATCACCTTCTATTAAACTCAATATCTTTATTGTATTATTAGAATCTATCTTATCAAACTCTTCTTTGTTCTCTAGAATATTTATTTTATCTCTAAAGAAAAATATCTTTATAAGATTAGATATTTCAAATTCATTCTTATGATTTATATATAGACTTATCATATATCATCTCTTTTCTATTTAAGTTTAGATTCTCTCATTAATCAGTCTTTGCATAAATGGATTGATTCTCTTCTCATCTCCAATTGTAGAAACAGCCCCATGACCAGGTAGAACTATTATATTATCGTCTAATGGAAGGATTTTATCTCTTATAGAGTCCATCAAATCATCTCCTCCACCATAGAGGTCTGTCCTTCCAATAGAGCCTTTAAACAATGTGTCCCCAGTAAATAATTTATCATCTACTAATAGACATATACAGCCTCTTGTATGTCCTGGGGTGTGTATTACTTTAATCTCCTTATTCCCAAATTCTATTATATCGCCTTCTTCTATAATCGAATAATTTTTAAATATCATAGGTTTTACAGGCATCATAGTGGTGAGATTTTTTTCTGAATCCTCTAATAACTCTGCATCGTCTTTATGAATTAATACTTTCGGATTATATCTATCATAAATTCTCTGTATTCCACCAATATGATCGCCATGTCCATGCGTTAAAATTATATATTTCAAATTAAACCCTTTATCGTCGAGTACTCTTTCAATATCTTCAGGTTCTCCACCTGGATCAATTACTACAGCTTCTTTACTCTCCTCATCAGCAATTATATATGAGTTTGCAGCATATACTCCTAGTGGTTTTCTCTCTAAAAACAAATAATCACCCTATTCCATATATTTTTAAAACTCTTTTCTACTATCTAATAATATTGTAACTGGTCCATCGTTTACTAATCCAATTTTCATATTAGCTCCAAATTTCCCTGTTCCAACTCTATTTATATTTTCTTCCGATTTAGCTTTTTCTATAAACTTTTCATATAACTGATTAGCTAGATCGGGTTTAGCAGCGGATGTGAAATTAGGTCTTCTTCCCTTTCTAGTATCTCCACATAATGTAAATTGTGATACTATTAATATATCTCCCTTTATATCTAATAAGGACAGATTCATCTTTTCATTTTCATCTTCAAATATTCTAAGATTTATCACCTTATCATATATATAGTTTAAATCATTCTCTGTATCTCCATCGGCAACACCTAGAAATATCAGTAAGCCTTTTTCTATATCCGATATATTCTCTCCATTTATATTCACATTTGCATTATTAACTCTCTGTACTACAGCTCTCAAAAAAATCCTCCTAACTACTAAGTCGTTACTCTATATACATCTATTACCGCTTTCAATCTATTAATATTTCTCATCAATTTCTTTAATTGATCAATATCCTTTATTGTCATAGTTATTGTTATATATACTACTCTATCCTTAGTTCTTGTATTCAATGCAGTAATAGATAGGTCTGAATTCGCTATTATCATAGTTATATCTGTCAATAGACCAGTTCTATCTAGTGATTTGACTTCTATAGTTGCAACGTAAGATTTCTGTTGTTCCGTTTCATCTGCCCATTCAACTTCTATAAATCTCTCTTTTTCATCTTCTGATACTATATTAGGACAGTCTTTTCTATGAACAGATATTCCTCTTCCCTTAGTTATATATCCTATGATCTCATCTCCTGGTACAGGATTACAACAACCCGAAAAACGAATCTTCAAATTATCTATACCTTTAACTATAACTCCTTCAGCATCTGGCTCTGTTTTTTTCTTTTCATTCTCACTTCTCTTCATCTCTTTATATTCTTTTTTGCTGATTTGATTTTCCGGTTCTAAAGGTATTACTTCCTCATCGTATTCTTCTCTATAGAAATCTTTTAATTTTGATACAACTGCTGAAATAGTAGTGCTTCCATAACCGACAGAAGCATACATATCATCAATACTATTAAAATTTAATTTCTCAGCAATCTTTTTTAGCCACTCTTCTTTTAATATCTTGCTTTCTTTATATCCATATCTCTTTACATCTTTTTCTATATTCTCTCGACCTTTTATTATATTATCTTCTCTATCTACTTTTTTAAACCAATTCTTTATCCTAGTCCTAGCTTGACTGCTCTTTACTATTCTAAGCCAATCTCTACTCGGTCCATTATTCGCTTTAGAAGTTATTATAGAAACTATATTCCCTGTCTTTAGTTTAAAATCTAATGGAACTATCCTCCCATCTACTTTTGCTCCCGTACAACTATCTCCGACATCTGTATGGATTCTATAGGCAAAGTCAATAGGTGTTGAGCCATTCGGAAGATTTACAACATCACCTTGCGGTGTAAAGACGAAGACTTCTTCAGCAAATAAATCGACTTTTATAGAATCTACGAATTCTTCAGGATCATGTAAATCCTTTTGCCACTCAATTAACTGTCTAAGCCAAGTTAATTTCTCATCAAAATTACTCATCTTAGTCGGTTGACTCTGAATTCCTTTAGATTGACCCTGTTTATACTGCCAATGTGCAGCAATTCCATATTCAGCAATCTTATGCATTTCCCAAGTTCTTATCTGAACCTCACAAGGTTCTCCACCTGGTCCTATTACTGTAGTATGAAGTGATTGATAATTATTAGGCTTAGGCATAGCTATATAATCTTTAAATCTTCCAGGAATTGGCTTCCATATATCATGTGCTATTCCAAGTACTGTATAACATTCACTCTTGCTATTGACTAATACTCTTACAGCGGTTAAATCAAAGAGCTCATTGAAATTTTTATTCTGATAATACATCTTTTTATATATGCTATAAAAATGTTTTGGTCTTCCAGAAATATCGTATTCAATATTTTTTTCATCTAAATTCTCTTTAAATATATTTATAAATTTAGTAATTATTTCCTCTCTTTCCGCTCTTTTCTTATCTACCTTTTCAACTAAATCATAATATCCTTCCGGATCCATATATCTTAATGAAATATCTTCTAATTCTGCTTTTAATTTCGACATTCCAAGTCTATTAGCAAGTGGTGCATAAATTTCTAAAGTCTCTAATGCTTTTTCCTTCTTCTTTGCATCCGGCATATGTTGTAGAGTTCTAACATTGTGAAGTCTGTCAGCTAGCTTTATAATTACAACTCTTATATCCTTTGCCATAGCAATTATCATTTTTCTGAGATTTTCTCCCTGGTTTTCCTTCTTAGTCTTAGAGTCAAGTTTCTTTAGCTTAGTAACTCCATCTACTAGTTCCGCTATATCCCTATTAAATTCTTCTATAATCTCTTCACAAGTTATATCCGTATCCTCTAAAACATCATGAAGTAAGCCTCCACATATAGTATCCGTATCCATATTATATTCTGCTAATATCATAGCCACATTTACAGGATGAATAAAATAGCTCTCTCCTGATTTTCTATACTGACCTTCATGTGCTTTTTCAGCAAAATAATATGCTTTTTTTACCAATTCAATATCAGCATTTGGACTGTATGAAAGAATCTTTTCAATTAAATTATCTAACATAATATATCCCTCTTCACATGTCAATTTAAACAACGATTTTACTAATTCTGATTAATAAATTATATCATAATATCGATAAGATTTAAATTTTCAAACATTCTATTTAGTATATTTCTATCTATAATCTTGTATAATTATTTGAAGATTTCTCTCTCCTCTAAATTCATTTATATTCGGATAGTATATTAAATCTAGATATATTTCATTATCTAATCCATTCATAGCTTTCTCTACTTCTTCTTCACTAAATTTCTTTTTTAAATAATCTAATATCTGATCAATATCTCCAAAATAAATAGCTTCTAAAACCTGATTCTGTCCTTTTTTCAAAGAAAATTTCACTATTTTATAATTCTGTCCAAGTATAGCTATTTTTAGCACTTTAATATTTTTATCTCCAAAGGTTGGTTTTCTATTAGCTTTACCGAATGGCTCTAATATACTGAGTCTTTCTGGCAAATTCAATTTTATCCCTTCAATTGGCATCTGAGCATCTATATAGATTTTTTCAATTAAATCTTGTTTAGATAATTTAGAGTTCTGATTTAATCTTTTTCGAAATTCATCTATATTTTCTTCTAAAATCGTTAAACCTGCAGCCATAGGATGTCCACCAAATCTCTCAAAGAGCTCTTTTAATCTACTGAGCTCAGAAAACATATCGTATTCCTCTATCGATCTACCAGAGCCTTTAGCAAATCCTTCGTTTTTTGAACTCGTAAGCACTATTGTTGGCTTATAATATTGTTCTTTAATTCTGCCTGCGATTATTCCAGCTATACTTTCATGAATATCTGGATTATAGACTATTAGAATATTATCATCTTTAATTTCACTTTCCTCAATCATTCTAATCGTCTGTTTTAATCCTTTCTCAGTCATCTCTTTTCTTTTATTATTTAATGAGACTAATAATTTTGCATCTTTTTCTACTAATTTAATATCTTCACTCGTAAATAGTTCTACTGCGATTCCAGCAGTATCTAATCTTCCTGAAGCATTTATACAAGGTCCTAGTACGAATCCTAAATGGTAGACACCTATCTTCTTATCTTCAAGACCTGTCTCTCTTATTAGAGCTTTTAAACCAATATTCTCGCTATTATTTATCTTCTCTAATCCCATTTTCACTATTATTCTATTTTCATCTTTTAAATCCACTACATCGCAAATAGTTGCCATTGCTGCAAATTGATATAAATTTTCTAATTTTTCTTTTGCAATTCCAACTTTTTCATATATAGCTTCACATATTTTTAATGCAACTACTGCTCCACATATATTTTTAAAAGGATATTTACAATCTACTTGCTTTGGATTAACTATAGCATCTGCTTTTGGAACTCTATATACTTTTTCCTTATCTTCAATAAATATTGGAATATCATGGTGATCACTTATTATTATATCTAAACCTATTTCTTTAGCTTTATCTACTGCTTCGAATGCGGCAATGCCGTTATCACAGGTAATTATTAAATCAACGCCTTCTTCTTTCGCTTCTTCAACTAATCTCTCATTTATTCCATAACCATCGATTACTCTATTAGGTATTTTATAATCTATATTTTGACTTAATTCCCTAAGAGCTTTAATCAATATTACCGTAGATGATACCCCATCCTGATCATAATCTCCAATTATTCTTATCTTCTTATTTTCTTTTATCTTTTTTATTATTATATCTGTTGCAATGTCCATATCTTTCATATCTAACGGATTATTTAAGTCATTTTTATCTCCATATAAGAATTTATCTATTTCTTCATATTTTAAATCTCTATTTATCAATATCTTTGCAATTATCTTCTCTATATTAAATTCCTCAGAGATTTTATCTAAATTTTCTTTTCCACCTTTCAAAATCCATCTTTTCAATCTATCACCACTTTCATCTATTTCTTCTTAATTAGATATCTAAATATAAATATATTTGCTAATAAAAAATCTAATATCAAATTTAATGATAAGAGGCTTCTTATAAAGCTCTTTCTCTGAATATATTCAGTATTTAATAATAAAGCTGAACCTAGTATCATAGATCCTAGCAATACTCCTACAATTGCCAATCTTAATAAATTATTTATAAAATACTTACTATCTTCAGTATATTCATGCTTTATTTTAATCGATATCTTGTTTCTAGAAAGTATATCTATTATCTTATTAAATTTTCTTGGAGCCAATTGAAAATTTAAAAACCCATCATTTAAGAAATCCAATGCAGAAGAAATTATATCTTTAAAATCTATATTCGATCTATAAACATCTTTTATGAATTCAGAAACCATTTCATTTACACTGAACTCTGGCTTTAATGAATTTATAGTTCCTTGTATTATGACTACTGATTTAGCTAATAATGTCAATTGTGTAGGTATTGAAAGCTGATAGCTTTGAGATACCCTCATAAGATCCGATACCATCTTACTAATATCTACCCTATCAAAAGGAGTATCTATATAGAAATTCATCAATTCATGAATATCCTTTTTTAATGATTCCTCATCTATTCCTTCAACATCTTTATTTAAATCTATTAGGGCTTCAGCTAATCTATCAGATTTTTTATCTTTAATCGATTTAACTACTGTAGTAATAAACCTTTTAGTAGAACTATCTAAATATCCTACTATACCAAAATCTATTAATCCTATCTTATCCTTTTCTATTATTATTATATTTCCAGGATGAGGGTCTCCATGAAAAACTCCATCTATTAGAACTTGCTTTAAAAAGCAATTTGCCATTATCATTGCAAGTTTCTCTTTATCGTAACCAAGCTTTTCTATTTTCTCATTATCATTTATTCTAATACCTAAAATTTCTTCCATAACTATAACTCGTCTAGTAGTATAATTCCAATATATCTTAGGTATTTTTATTCCCTTATCACCTTTAAAATTCTTATAAAAATTACTAGCATTCTGAGCCTCATTAATATAATCTAATTCCTTATTTATATAATTGCTGAATTCATCAATTATTTTTTCAAAGCTGAATATTCCATTCTTATTAATAGTCTTATCTATTAATTTCGATAATCTTATTATTATCTTAAGATCCATTCTTATCTTTTCTTCTATAAACGGTCTTTGTATTTTTACTACTACATTTTCACCAGTTTTTAATTTAGCCCTGTAAACTTGCCCTATAGATGCTGCAGCTAATGGTTCTAAATCTATCTTTTCAAACTCTTCAAGCATATCGTAGCCAGTTTCTGATTTGAAGATTTCTTTTGCTTTTTTATAAGAATACGGTTCTACATTTTCTTGAAGTTTTTTTAGCTCCTCGACTATATCTGATGGTAATAAATCATCTCTAGTACTCATCAATTGCCCTAATTTTATGAATGTAGGCCCTAATTCTTCTATTGCCTTTCTAAGTCTCTTACTTCTTGACATATTAGTATAATTTTCTAATTTTTCATTCTTCATCAATGTCCTTTTAAATACATTCTTCGTATCAATTTGACGCAAAAAGGCACCAAAACCATATTTATAGAAAACTCCTATGATCTCTCTATCTCTATCTGCTTCTTTCTTAAGTTCTCTTATTGGATTTTTCAATTTCAATACCTTCTTTCAGTCTAATTTATATGTATGTAAATGCCCCCTAGTAATACTAGGAGGCTAATTTTATTTATCTCTAATTGTCAGTAAATACCATATAGGACTTGCTATCAATACTGATGATAATGTTCCAACTACTATTCCGATCAATAGCGGAAGTGCGAATGTCTTAATCGATTCAACCCCTAAGATATATATTAGCACTAGAGTGACTAATGTAGTAATTGAAGTAAATAATGTCCTTCTTATAGTCTGTACGATACTCTTATTTACTAAATCATCGTAAGATTTTATTCTTCCTTTAGAAGAATTCTCTCTTATTCTATCAAAGATTATTATAGTATCATTTATAGAATATCCTGTAATCGTAAGTATTGCAGCTATAAATGAACTATCTATTGTGAATCTAAATATAGCATAGACAGATACCATTATCAATAAATCGTGTATAAGCCCTAGTACTGCAGCTATTCCAAATTTAAATTCAAACCTTATAGAAATATATACAAGCATGAATAGAGCTGCTATTAATATAGAGGTCAATGCATTTTTTTGTATCTCTTTTCCTATAGTTGCTCCAATCGACTCAACGTATAATGGCTCTTTGCTTTTAAGATTGTATTTGTCTTTGAAATCTTTAAACAGAGTCATTGAATCTTGAGAGCTTATATTCTTACTGCTCTTTATCATAATTTCTTTTTTATCATCACCTACATGTACAATCATAGCTTTTTTGTCGTATTTATCAGTTATTTCTCTGATTTCATCGGCATCAATTTCTTTTTCAAGATTTATTCCAATAGAGGTTCCTCCGGTGAAATCGAGACCATAGTTAAGTCCTCTTGCAAAAATACTAATAATCCCTGCTATTATAAAAATTATTGAAATAGCAAAGTATATCTTTCTATGTTTTATTATATTAATATTTTTCACCTAATCACCTCTCTGCCTTGAAAATTTTTTTACTAGTTCCCATCTTTGTCTCTACTACTGCCTTAATAATGAATTTTGATATTACTACAGCAGTGAACATAGAAACTAAAATACCTATCATAAGTGTAACTCCAAACCCTTTAATAGATCCTGTTCCAAAGAAATAGAGAACTGCACCTGCTATAAATGTTGTAATATTTGAATCTATTACAGCAGTTATAGCTCTTTTGAAACCTGATTCCACAGCTGTTCTAACCGTTCTTCCGTTAGAAACCTCTTCTCTTATTCTTTCAAATATTATTATATTCGCATCTACTGCCATACCTATAGATAGTATAAGCGCTGCAATTCCAGGTAATGTCAATTTTACTCCAATTGCCGCTAATATATTGAATGTCAATAATATATATATTACTAAACATAGATCTGCTACTAAACCAAAAAGTCTATATAATACTAATAGCAATATAACTATTATAATTAATCCTATTGCACCTGCTAAAATGCTCTTATCTAATGCTTCTAATCCTAAAGTAGGTCCTATTACTGATGATTGAACCTCTTTTAATTCTACTGGTAATGCTCCACCGCTGATTAAATTTGATAGCTCTGTTGCTGACTCAACAGTGAAATTCCCTTCTATTATAGCTTTCCCATCACTTATCTCTGTATTTACTGATGGCTTAGATATCAATGCTCCATCTAAAATAATTGCTATAGTTCTATCTTGTCCTTCTGGAAGATTAGCAAGTCTTGCTGTTTCTTCCTTAAACTTCTGTGCTCCTTCTTTGTCGAATTCTAAAGTCACAACCGGCGTATCTATATTCGTAGTAGGATCTTTATGATAAGATACTGCTGATTCTTTGATATTCTTTCCAGTTACTACAACTTCTCCTTCTGGATTCTTGAATTCCAAGAGAGCTGTTTTTCCAATCAATTCAATTGCCTGTTGAGTGTCTTCAACTCCGGCTATTTCGACTCTTATTCTCTTATTGCCTTCTAATGCTATATTAGGCTCTGATACTCCTAAAGAGTCTATTCTCTCTCTTATAATCGTCTTTGCTTGTTCCATTTTCTTTCTCAATGACTCATCTTTTTCTTTAGTCTGAGCTTCTAATACAACGTCTACTCCCCCAGCTAAATCGAGTCCTAAATCCATTTTTTCACTAATCGGCTTTAATTTAGTAAATCCTAAATCTAGACCTTTAATGGCTGAAAATGAAAATACAATAGTCAGTATAATTATAAGAGCAAGTACTATTTTTTTACTCGTCTTCAAATTTTCCACCTCTGCTTTTATAACATATTTGCTTTAATCGATATTGCACATTCAACTCTTTTTCTTTCCATTTCACATCCAATTTCATAAGGAATAGATATATCCTTATTGAAATTATAAGCATTAGCATGGCATCCGCCACTACAATAGAATTTCGCCCAACACTCTTGACAGGCTATTTTAGTTATAACATTAGACTTTTTAAATTCATTGACAATTTCTGGTTTAACTATTCCATCATCTACTGTCCCTATTTTAAAATCTTCATTACCAACAAATTGATGGCAAGGGTAGAGATGACCTTCTGGAGTTACTGCAAGATATTCTGAACCAGCTCCACAACCTACGACTCTTTTTACAAAGCAAGGTCCTTGACTTAAGTCTATCATAAAATGAAAGAATTCGAATCCATTTTCTGATTTATTTTTTTCAATATAGTATTTTGATAATCTTTCATATTCAGATAGGACTTTTTCTAAATCTTTATCAAGGATTGCATAATCCTGTTCTGGCTCTGCTACTACAGGTTCCATAGATATTATATCAAATCCTTCTTCTTTTAAAAACTTAACATCTTCAGAAAAATCTAGATTATGACTAGTGAATGTTCCTCTAATATAGTAGGATTTATCTCCTCTTAATTTAGTGAACTCTAAGAATTTAGGTGCAATTATATCATAACTTCCTTTACCTGAAGCTGTCGGTCTCATCTTATCATGTATTTCTCTTCTACCATCTATACTCAAGACAACATTATCCATCTTTTCATTTATATAATCCATCTTTTCCTTATCTAATAAAACTCCATTAGTAGTTATAGTGAACCTAAAGTTCTTATCATATTCTCTTTCTAATTCCTCACCATATTCTACTAATTTTTTAACCACTTCAAAATTCATAAGAGGCTCTCCACCAAAGAAATCAACTTCTAAATTTTTCCTCTTTCCTGAATTCTCTACTAAGAATTTTAGGGCTTTTTTCCCAATTTCTAAAGGCATTAAAAGCTTCTCACCGTCGAAATCTCCTTGAGATGCAAAACAGTAATTACATCTTAAATTACAATCATGTGCTACATGTAAACAAAGTGCTTTTACTATATTATCTTCATTATATTTTATCTCTCCTAGTTCAACAGGTTCACTATATAATAATCCATTTTCCTTTAATTGAGAGATTTCACCCCAAGCATCCTCTATATCTTTTTCTTCATATCTATTAGAAAGTATTTCTTTTACCTCTTTTAAATTCTTTTCCTCAAATAAATCTATAATATCGTAGACTATCTCATCTACAATATGAACTGCTCCACTATTGATATCTAATACTATAAATTTATCATTTAAATAAAATTTATGAGTCTTAACCACAATATCTCCCCCAAATGAATTAAGAATTAAAATTAAAAAGTAGTGGTCGAATAACCACTACCTTTTTATAATACTACTTTTCATTGCTTTCGCATTTTTGATTTCCAACTGTACAAGATGTCTTGCAAGCTGATTGACATGAAGTTTGACATTCTCCACATCCACGATTAACTATCATATCTTTTAAATTACTTCCGCTAATTGTTTTAATATGTTTCATATCATTATCCTCCATTCCTCATATTAATTATATCATAAACTGATTCTATTATGAACTCTTTAACTATTTGTTCTCTAGGCTTTCTTTCTCTTCTACCGTTGATATTGCCCATTTCTTTATAGTGAATCTTGTTCTGTCTGAACCAACCTCAATATTAACATCATCTTCTTTAACTGATGCAACTCTTCCTACAATACCTCCGATTGTAATTATCTTGTCTCCTGCTTTTAATGCATTTCTCATCTCACTCAATTTCTTTTCTCTATTCTTATTAGGTCTTATTATTGCAAAATAAAAAAACGCTAATAAGAGAATTGGAACGAGTAGAGATTGTATTATTGCTGCTCCTCCTGCTGGCATTGATATTCTCCTCTCTTTATTTATCTATCCTATATTATATATTAAATAATTATTATTGTGAATATAATACTTCTATAGCTTATAGTTTTCTATTTCTTTTAAATAGTCGAATATTCCATAATTAGAATAGAATTCTCTTCTGAATTCTAAAACCCTATCTTCTTTTATGCTCTCTCTTAGTTCATCCATTAAATTTAACAAGAATTTAAGATTATGGATGGTTGCAAGTCTTGCTGCTAATATTTCATCAACATTGAATAAATGTCTTATATAAGCTCTTGAATAGTTTTTACAAGCATAACAATCGCATTTAGGATCCATAGGTCTAAAGTCCCTTTTATATTTAGCATTTCTCACAACTAATCTTCCTTGACTAGTCATAACAGTACCATTTCTTGCTATCCTTGTAGGTAATACACAGTCAGCCATGTCTACGCCTCTTATTGCTAATTCTATAAGATAATCCGGGCTTCCAGCTCCCATGAAATATCTTGGTTTTTCTTTTGGCATAAATGGAACTGTAGCTTCTAATACATCTATCATAAGATCTGCCGGCTCTCCTACACTTAAACCTCCTATAGCATAACCTGGAAACCCTATGTCTATAATATCTTTAGCCGACTTTTCTCTTAAATCTTTATACATACCACCTTGTATAATTCCAAATATAGCTTGTTTATCGGGATTTTTATTAGCTTCTTTGCATCTTCTAGCCCATCTAGTCGTCCTTTCTACCGATTGCTTTACATAATCCCAATCGCTAGGATGAGATACACATTCATCAAAAGCCATCATTATATCTGAACCTAGATCATTCTGTATCTGTATAGCTTTCTCTGGTGTCAATAGATGTTTCGAACCATCTATATGAGATCTGAATTCAACACCTTCTTCATTTATTTTTCTCATGCCATCTAAGCTAAAGACTTGAAATCCTCCACTATCTGTTAATATCGGTCTATCCCAATTCATAAATTTATGAAGACCACCAGCTTCTTTTACAATATCTTCTCCAGGCTTTAAATAGAGATGATAGGTATTAGATAATATTATCTGTGCATTAATCTCTTTTAACTCCTCCGGTGTCATCGCTTTTACAGTTGCTCGTGTTCCTACCGGCATAAATACTGGTGTTTCTATAATTCCATTTGGAGTATAAATTTTTCCATATCTAGCTTTCGTCTCTGATGATTCCTTGATTAATTCATATTTTATAGCCAAAATATCCCTCTTTTCTCCATTCACTATTTTATGAACATGCAATCTCCAAAACTGAAGAATCTATATTCTTCTTCAATAGCATATTCATATGCTTTTAAAACATTCTCTCTATTTGCCATTGCTGATACTAACATTATTAGAGTTGATTCTGGTAGGTGAAAATTTGTTATTATCTTATCTACAATCTTAAATTTATAGCCTGGATATATGAATATATCAGTGCTATCGGCTTTAGGTATTATTCTATTATTTTCATCTACACAAGATTCTAATGTCCTTACGGATGTAGTCCCTACAGCAATTATATTCTTACCTTTTTCTTTAGTCTTATTTATAATTTCTGCGGCCTTTTCAGATATCTCATAGTGTTCAGTATGCATTATATGATTGTTAATATTTTCTTCTTTAACCGGCCTAAAGGTTCCAAGTCCAACATGCAATGTCAAATATACTATATTTATCCCTTTTGCTTTTATTTTCTCTAAAATTTCTTGCGTAAAATGAAGGCCTGCTGTAGGTGCTGCTGCAGAGCCTTCATTTTTTGCATATATAGTTTGATATCTATTCTTATCTTCTAATTTTTCATGAATATACGGTGGAAGAGGCATCTCTCCTAGTCTATCTAATATCTCATTAAATATGCCTTCATATTCGAATTCAACTATTCTCTTTCCATCTTCTATAATATCTTTTATTTCGCATTTAAGAATTCCATCCCCAAACTCTATTCTATATCCAATTTTAGCTTTTTTCCCAGGCTTTACTAATGTCTCCCATCTATTACCCTCTAAATTCTTGAGTAATAAAATTTCTACGGCACCACCTGTTTTTTCTCTTCTACCAAATAGCCTTGCTGGTATAACCTTAGTGTCGTTTAATACTAATGTATCTCCCGATTCTAGATACTCTATTATATCTGTGAATTTCTTATCTTCTATTTCTCCTGTTTTTTTATCTAGAACTAATAATCTAGAGTCTGATCTGTTTTCTATTGGAAATTGTGCTATAAGTTCTTCAGGTAATTCAAAATTAAAATCACTTTTCTTCATACTATCCCTCTTCATTTTATTCACCTTTATATTCTAGTCCGAAATAATCATAACAATTTTTTGTTACCACTCTTCCTCTAGGTGTTCTATTTATAAAACCTAATTGTATAAGATAAGGTTCATATATATCCTCTATTGTTCCTCTTTCTTCCCCTGTAGAAGCAGCTAATGTATCTAGTCCTACAGGTCCTCCACTGAATTTTTCTATCATTGTAATGATGAGATTTTTATCTGTTTTATCGAGTCCTAATTCATCTATTTCGAATAAATCTAAAGCTTCCATAGCTACTCTTCTGTCTATTTCACCATTTTTTACAACTTCTGCATAGTCTCTGACTCTTCTGAGTATCCTATTAGCTATACGAGGTGTTCCTCTCGATCTTCTAGCTATTTCTTTAGCTCCTTCATAATCAATTTCTATACCTATAATATTTGCAGATCTTATCACTATGTCTGTAAGTTGTTCATTATCGTATAGATCTAATCTTAGAATTACACCGAATCTATCTCTAAGAGGAGAAGATAGTAGTCCAGCTCTAGTCGTTGCTCCTATCAATGTAAATTTTGATAAATCTATTCTAATCGATCTAGCACTCGGTCCTTTTCCTATTATTATATCTAGTGAATAGTCTTCCATCGCTGGATATAGTATTTCTTCAACAGTTCTGTTTAATCTGTGTATCTCATCTATGAAGAGAACATCATTCTCTTGTAAATTAGTCAATATAGCTGCAAGATCTCCAGGTTTTTCTATTGCAGGTCCTGATGTAATTCTTATATCAGAATTCATCTCATTTGCAATTATATTAGCTAAGGTAGTCTTTCCAAGTCCTGGAGGCCCATAGAGAAGGACATGGTCTAATGCTTCATCTCTTCCTTTTGCAGCCTGTATAAATATATTCAGATTCTCTTTAGCTTTATCTTGACCTACATATTCATCTAGTTTTTTTGGTCTTAATGATGCTTCTGTTTCTAAATCTTCATCTCTCATACTTCTAGTAATAAATCTATCATCGTATTCTGACATAATCTCACTCCTGCTATCTACCCATTATCACGAGAATATCTTTTAATATTTCTTCTGTCGACTTATTTTCTATATCTATTTTTGAAATCGCTCTATATATTTCATTTCTATTATATCCAAGCCCTACTAAAGCTTCTATCGCTTCTTCCTTTCCCTCTGAAAGAAGGTTTGAGTCTATTTCTATAACGGAATCGTCTGTTCCTAAAATGATTTCTTCTTCATTTATCTTATCCTTAAGTTCTAAAATCATCCTCTGTGCAGTTTTCGCACCAATTCCCGGTGCTTTTGTAAGAGTCTTCTGATCATTGAATAGTATTGCTCTTTTTATTTCATCTGCTCTAAGAGCAGACAATATCCCTATAGCTACTTTAGGTCCAATTTTTGAAACCGTTTGAAGCATCTTAAACATATCTAGTTCTTCACTAGTTAGGAAGCCATATAAGGTCATATCATCTTCTCTGACCGATAGATAGGTTCTTATCTTAATATTTTCTCTACTTTCAATATTTTCTATAGTATTATTCGAGGTATATATTGCAAAGCCTATATTATTAGATTCTAATACTATTCTATCTTCTAATACCTCAACAATATCTCCTATTATATATTCGTACAAATTTATTTCATCCTCTATTCATATTATTTTATCTTAAAGAGATTATCAAAATTCCCTGAATGCGCATGACAAATAGCGACTGCTAAAGCATCCGCTACATCATCTGGTTTAGGTATTTTTTTCAATCCTAATAAAAGTTTAACCATCTCCTGTACCTGTCTTTTTTCAGCTCTTCCATATCCTACTACAGCCTGTTTTACTTGAAGAGGAGTGTATTCGAATAAATCTATTCCTCTATTTACTACAGATAGTAATTGTACTCCTCTAGCCTGACCTACATTAATAGCTGTTTTGACATTTTTATTGAAAAACAATTCTTCAATTGCAACTGCATCTGGTTTGTATTTATCTAATAATTTAGTGAGCTCATCATAGATTATTTTTATCCTTTTCGGAAAAGGAATGCTTGCTTCTGTAAGAATCGCTCCATAATCTATCGTTCTAAATTTATTTCCACTGTATTCAATTACTCCATAGCCAACTATTGCAATTCCAGGATCTATACCAAATATTATCAATATTATTCCTCCAAACTATTTGTACATATATTTTATCATATATATACTCATTAATCATTGTCTACAAAATAATTTATTATCAAATATATATTAATGTATAAAAACTCGTTAAAAATAGAGCTATTAAATTAAATAGTCGTGATATAATCTATTATATAAAATATATGATAGATTAAAGGTGATATTTTGTTATTTGGTGAAAAAAGATATAATACTATCGATTATTATTTAAAGAAGAAATTCAAAAAGAAAACTATAAAATTATCGCTAGATGGTGGATTTACATGCCCTAATAGGGATGGAAAAATTGATAATAGAGGCTGTATTTTTTGCTCTGAAAGAGGTTCTGGCGATTTTACTTCTAAAAAGTCTATAGATCTGCAAATAGATGAACAGATTGAATTATATAGAAATAAATGGCCGGATGCAATATATCTTGCATATTTTCAAAATTTTACAAATACCTATAAAGATATTGATAGTCTTAGGAAGATTTATTATGAAGCTCTTAATAATAAAAATATATCTGGAATATGTATTGCTACAAGACCAGATTGCTTAGATACTGAAATTATGGAGCTTTTATCTGAAATAAATGAAAAGCACTTTCTTTGGATTGAATTAGGTTTTCAAACTTCTAATGATGATACTGTAAAGCTCATAAGAAGAGGGTATGAAAATAATATTTTTAAGAAAGCTTGTAGTGATTTGACTAATTTAAATATAAAAGTTGTCGCACATATGATAATAAATCTTCCACACGAAGATTTAAATAATAATATAGATACTTTGAACTTTTTAATCGATTCTAATATATGGGGTATAAAATTTCATATGCTTCATATAATGAAGAATACTGATCTTGAATTGTATTATAAGGATAATCCCTTCCCTATTATTACTGCTGATGAATATATTGATATTTTAATTGAATTAATAACTCGTCTACCTAAAAATATCGTAGTTCATAGGATAACTGGTGATGCTCCTAAAAATT
>JAUNVB010000030.1 GCA_030537835.1 Andreesenia angusta
CGGATACACCAGATACACCAGATAAAAAATATGATTCAAAATCAGTATATATAGATGGATATAAAGATGGCAGATTTAAACCAGATAAAGATATGTCTAGAGCAGAAGTTGCAAAAGTATTAGCATATGCATTGACATCCGGATTTGATGAAGAAGAATATACTAATAATTTTAGAGATGTAGATGAAAAAGCATGGTATTCAAATATACTTGGTTATATGAAAGAGATAAATGCCATTGAAGGATATCCAGATGGCAAATATAATCCAGATAAAGCTGTGACAAGAGCAGAATTTGCAAAAATAATATCTAAGATAGATGGTTTAAAAGAAAGTAAAAACAATAAGTTTAAAGATGTAGATAATAATCATTGGGCTAAGAAATATATAGAAAGTGTAGCTGAAAAAGGTTATATTATAGGATATCCAGATGGAAGCTTTAAAGCGGATAATGAAATTACTAGAGCTGAAGTAGTTGCTATAGTAAATAGGTTATTAGGCAAACAATTAAAATCATATAAAGATAAAAAAGATTTAAAAGTATTTAAAGATATGAATAAAGAGCACTGGGCATATTGGGATATAATAGCAGCGACAAATAAATAAAAAAAGAGCCAGTTTAGGCTGGCTCTTTAAAAAAGCTTACAGGGAATTATTTTTATTATGATTAAGTATATTGAATTCGCTCATATATATATCTTTATTTTGCAATCTAAACTCCGTAGGTGTTGAGCCTGTATACTTTTTGAATAGAGTAGAGAAATATCCTTGAGAACCGAACCCTAAAGAATCCGCTATATAAGATAATTCTCTTTCACTATGAGAAAGCAAAATTTTTGCTCTTTCAATCCTTGATTGAGCAATATACTCTGAAAAAGTATAACCAGTAGTATCTTTAAATTGTGAACAGAGGCGACATTTATCCATATATACATGATTTGCTATATCATCGAGAGTGATTTTTTCGCCTAAATGCTCATGAATATAATTAAGAGCTAACCGGATATATTTATTTTCGCATGAAATAGATGCCTTAGAAGATTGTGCACAAAAAGCTTTAGTTGCAATTCGACCTAACCTGACTAAATCTTGAATCTCTTGATAGCCATCCAACATTTGAATCATAGCTTGAGCTTTTGCTTTTACTGAGTATGCAGAGAAGCCTTTTTTTATTATTAAATTAGACATTAATACTATAAGCGAAACTATATGGTATTTTATAGACTGCACTTTATTTTCTGATAAATTGTATGAATTAGTCTCGTCTTTAATAATATTATCTATATATTTTTGATAGAGCTCTTGTGATTCTAAAGCATCTCCAAAATTTATTGAAATGAGTAAGTCATTTTCTATACTTTGAATTCTATAGAATAATTCTAAGTTTTTTTTGGGGAATTTTGGATCAATCATAGTAAACACCCTTTCTATTGATAACAAATACCATTACTCTTAGTATTAGTTTAGTATAAAAAGATATAACTGTAAAGTTATTCATCAAAAAACTCAATATACACATAGGGATAAAAATGAACAAAATCAATATTATCAGTCAAATAGCAAGAGAATCGAAAAAAACGCAAAGATATTAGAAAATCTGCAAATATTTTTGAAGAAAAAATTATTAATATATGAGACAATAATTAATGATAATTATTATAAATGTAAAGGAGGGTAAATATAATGAAATATGTATATCTGCTATTAGGATTTTTATTTTTGGGACTTGGTTTAGTTGGAGCAGTACTTCCAATTTTACCGACAGTACCGTTCTTACTATTAGCATCATACTTTTTCACAAAATCTTCAGACAGAGTAAGAGAATGGTTTCATTCAACGCAGATATATAAAAAGCATTTGAAAGATTTTGATGAAAATAGATCGATGCCATTAAAAACCAAAATAGGAATTCTAGCTCTGGCTAGTTCTATGCTTTTATTAGCATTTTTTAAAATGCATAATATATATGGAAGGATATTTATAGTTTTACTTATAGTATTTAAATACTATTATTTCTTCTTTAAAATAGAAACCAGAGAAATAAGTAGTGATTAAAGGAGAGAAGATATGATAAATGGAAGGTTAATAAGAGAATTAGGTAGTGCAAAGAAATATGTCTTTTTAAATGTATTTTTTCAATGGCTTTCTTTAGTTTCAAATATTGCAATGATATATTATATATCTATTTTTATATCGGATTTATACTATGATAATAAGCTCAATATGCCTTCTCTTTTAATAGCTATTATTGTGAATCTTATAATTAGAAGTCTTGCAACAAAAATAGGAACTGAGATGACGCATAAGATATCTGTAGATATAAAGAGTAAGCTTAGAAATAAACTTTATAATAAAATCTATCAGATAGGGAGTAGTTATGAAAATGAAGTTGGAACTACTGAAGTAATACAATTAGGAACAGAGGGAATAGAGCAACTAGATATGTATTATTGTAGATATATTCCACAGTTGATATATAGCGTAGTTGCACCTATAACATTGTTCGTCTTTATATCGAGAATAAATATTAAAATAGCTTTAGTACTTTTAATATGCGTTCCTTTAATTCCATTTATAATTGGAGTGATTCAGGGCGTTGCAAGAAAACTCTTTGGAACTTATTGGGGAGATTATACTGATTTATCTAAGATATTTTTAGAAAATATTCAAGGACTTACTATTCTAAAGAGCTATAAAGCTGATGAAATGAAGAATGAACAGATGAATGAAAAGGCTGAGCAATTTAGAAAGAGCACTATGAAGGTACTATATATGCAATTGAATTCTATAATAGCCATGGATATAGTAGCCTTTGGTGGAGCAGCATTAGGAATAGGATTTGCTTTATATAGCTTTAAATCTGGAGAGATTGGATTAGCTGCAACTATTATGATAATCCTATTGTCTTCTGAATTCTTTATACCAATGAGATTATTAGGTTCGTTCTTCCATGTAGCGATGAATGGAATGGCAGCTAGTAAAAGGATTTTCTCTCTAATAGATTATGAGAATAGGGAAAATAGAAATGAGTCTATAGAAGATTTTGATGGGATAAAAATTAGTAATTTAGAATTTGGATATTCAAAAGATAAGAAAATTTTAAAAGGAATAGATATGGATATTCCAAGTAGTGGATTAATATCAATAGTTGGAGAGTCAGGTTCCGGAAAGAGTACTATTGCATCTATTATAATGGGAATAAGCAAAAACTATCTAGGTAATATAAAGATATCTGATAAGGAATTGAAAAATATTACAGAAGAAAGCATTATGAAAAATATTACTTTAGTTAGACATGACTCTTATATATATAAGGGGACGGTTAGAGAAAATTTATTAGTCGCTAAACCTGATGCAACAGAAAAAGAGATGCAAAACAGCTTGAAGAAGGTAAATCTCTATGAATTCTTTGCTAATAACAATGGACTCGACACTAAATTAGATTCTGAAGGCTCAAATCTTTCAGGAGGACAGAAGCAGAGATTGGCACTTGCTAGAGCACTATTACACGATACACCTGCTTATATATTTGATGAAGTCAGTTCAAATATAGATGCTGAAAGTGAAGAGGATATAATGAATATCATACAGAAAATATCGCTTGAAAAAACTGTAATACTAATTTCTCATAGACTAGCTAATGTAGTAAATAGCGATACCATATATATGTTAAAAGATGGATTAATAGAATCTAAAGGCACTCATTTAGAACTTATGAATGAAAAAGGTTCTTATGAAAAAATTTATTCTGCACAAAAGGAGCTTGAAGAATATAGTAGTCTAAAGAGAGAGGTGAGAGCATATGCATAAAGCTAAGATGAGTAGATTTAAGATAATATGGAGATTGCTAAAAATGACATCTTCATTAGCTCATATAATAATTCTTGCCACTCTATCAGGATCATTAGGGCATTTAGTAGCGATATTTATAACCGTAGTATCGGGTTATGGAGTTTTAAATATTTTAGGTATAGAAAATAGTATAAGTATAAAACAAACTATTATAACACTAGCAATATTGGCTATATCTAGAGGAGTATTGAGATATATTGAACAGACTAGCAACCACTATCTTGCGTTTAAAATGCTGGCTATACTAAGAGATAAAATATTCAAAGCGCTTAGAAGATTATCACCAGCTAAGCTTGAGACAAAAGATAAAGGGAATCTAATATCAATTATAACTAGTGATGTTGAATTATTAGAAGTGTTCTTTGCACATACGATTTCACCGGTTGCAATTGCTATAACAGTCTCTTTATTTATGGTATTTTTCATTGGTAAATATGATTACAAATTAGCATTAATAGCATTAATAGCCTATATATTTATAGGAGTCGTAATACCTTATATAACTTCTAAATCAGGAAAAGAAGATGGAGCTCAAAACAGAAATGTAATGGGTGATATGAACGATATATTATTAGATGGATTAAGAGGAATGAAAGAGTCTATTCAGTATAGATATGCTGAGAAGATGTATGAAAAAATTGAATCCGCACAAGAGAATTTGAATTCTTCAAATGAAAAGTTAAAAAAACATGAAGGCAATTCTTTTGTCTATACTAATATAGCGATAATAATATTTTCTATATCAGTGTTACTAGTTAGCAGTAAGATCTATTTAGAAGAAGGTGGCAGTATAGCTATGGTTATAATACCAACAATAGCAATGATAAGTTCTTTCGGTCCTGTAGTAGCACTATCTTCACTTATGAACAATCTTCTCTTAACACTTGCTTGTGGAGAAAGAGTATTAGATATATTAGATGAAGAACCAGTAGTAGAAGAGATTAAAGATGGAAAAGATGTAAAATATGAAAATCTAAAAGTTGAAGATTTAAGTTTTAAATATGATAGGGAAGAAGTTCTTTCTAATATAAATATGGAAATTGATAAAAATGAGATAGTAGCAATTACAGGGAAAAGTGGTAGTGGTAAATCGACTCTTCTAAAGCTCATGATGAGATTTTGGGATGTTCAAGATGGAAGTATAAAGATTTCCGATACAAATATAAAGGAAATAAATACGGATAATCTAAGAGATATTGAGAGTTTAGTTACTCAAGAGACTATTATATTTGATGAATCTATAAAAGATAATCTAAGAATCGCTAAGAAAGATGCAACAGATGAAGAAATTATGGAAGCTTGTAAAAAAGCATCTATACATGATTTTGTTGAAAATTTGCCTGATGGTTATGATACTAGATTAGGAGAACTAGGAAGTAGATTGTCAGGTGGAGAGAAGCAGAGAATTGGAGTAGCAAGAGCATTTCTTCATGACTCTTCGTTGATGCTATTAGATGAGCCAACTAGTAATTTAGATAGCTTAAATGAGGGGGTAATATTAAGAGCGCTTCAGAAGTATCGTGGAGAAAAGACTATAGTAATAGTTTCTCATAGACAATCAACATTAAATATTGCAGATAAAAATTATAATATCGATGATGGCAGAGTGTCTTAGAAAGGAAGATTTTTTATGAAGATTTTATTAGTATATTCTAGTAGAACGGGAAATACTGAAAGGGTAGCAAATGAAATATATGATGAGTTAAATAAAGATTATGAAGTAAATTTTAAAAGAATTGAAGATTTAAAAGATTCAGAAGTAGAAGAGTATAAAAATATAATTGTTGGGTTTTGGATAGATCAAGCATATCCAGATAAAGAACCTAAAGCTTTTATAGAATCATTAAGAGATAAGAATATTGGACTATTTGGAACTATTGGAGCAGATCCTAATTCATATCATGGAGAGAGAACTTTAGGAAACCTTGATACTATAGTCGATAGCTCAAATAATTTAATTGCTAAGTTTTTATGCAATGGAAAAGTAGATGAAAACTTACTCACTAGATTAAAATCTATGAACAGAGATCATCTACCACCTGGACTTACAGATGAAATATTAGATCAAATGATAGAGGCTGGCGATCATTCAAGAGAACCGAATGAAGAAGATTTTAAAAACGCTAGAAATATATTTAAAGAAGCTTTCAAAGCTTTAGAAAATTAGAATAAAATTTGGAGGGAAAAATAATGA
Organism: Andreesenia angusta; assembly: GCA_030537835.1. Classification (GTDB taxonomy): domain Bacteria; phylum Bacillota; class Clostridia; order Tissierellales; family Gottschalkiaceae; genus Andreesenia; species Andreesenia angusta_A. Next base: position 6,046 of record JAUNVB010000030.1, read on the forward strand.
AATTCAAATCATTGAAAAAAGTTGGAGCAATTATTGCATCACTTGCATTAGTTATTGGCGTAATGGGAACAAGCTCATATGCCGCATTAGAAGATGGAACTTATAAAGTACCAGTTCATCTAAAAAAAGCAGTTGAAGAATCAGATTCAATGGGGGCAAAAGCTTTAGAAGAAAATGCTATTGTAACTGTGAAAGATGGAAAGCCTGAAGTAAAAGTATATTTTAAAGGGCTTAGTTTTATGAATATGTATGGACATATTAAGGAGCTATTTTACTATCCTAAAGGAGTAGATTTAACATCAACCTCTAAAGGAACACCTACACAAGCCGAAGTAATAGAAGAGTTTGAAGATGAGGGATTACAGCCAGGAGTTAAAGAAACATTCCCTAGAGCGTTCAAAATACCAAGAGAGGATACGGATGAAACATATATTCCGATAAGAGTTATGGTTGATGCTATGGCTAGTATCGCAGAATCTTCAGGACAAGAAGGTAGAGGAGAGCAAGATGCTAGACTTATGATCGATTATACTAGAGCAGAAAAAACTGAAGAGGCTGAAATGCCAGCAGCGACAACAAAAAATACTGAAAATAAGAATGAGGGAAATGATACTAAAAAAACAAACAATACTAAAAATACAGGCTCAACTACTTCTTCGTCATCGAATAGTAGTAATAGCTCAACTCCATCAAGTAGTGGAACGAGCTCAGCTCCTGCAAGCTCAACTCAGAAATCTAGTTCTGATAATGCATCTACTCCTGATGAATTACCAAAAACAGGTTCATTATTAAATACTAGAGGAGTTGCATTAGCAAGTATGGCATTTATAGCATTAGGATTATTAATAAGAAAGAAGGCAATGTAAAAATGAAATTAAATAAAATTAAAATAATATCAACAGTAGCATTATCAACATTATTATTAGGAAGCACATCTTTAGCAGCAACTTATGAGGTTCCAGTTAAGCTTATGAAAGCTAATGAAGAAAATCCATCAATGGGAGCAAATGCTTTAGAGCCTAAGGCTAAAGTAGTAGAAGAAAATGGAAGAGCAGATGTATATCTATCACTAAAGGGATTAGAGTTCATGGGAATGTATGGTCATCTATTGAATCTATGGGCATATCCAAATGGAATTAGCAGTGATTTATCTAGTTTAGCTCCTGCAGAAGTAGTTGAAAAAAAGATGGACAATGGACTAATGAATGAGTACAAAGAGTTTCCATCTGTATTCAAAATATCGAGAGATAAGACAAGAGAAGAAGTTATAGGAGTTAGAGTTGAAGTAGATGCTATGGAAGAAATCGCTAAGACTTCTGGACAAGAAAACGGTCATCAAAATGCAAGATTGATATTAGATTATTCGAATGCAGTTCAAATAGATGAACCAACACCGGATCCAGAACCAGAACCAACACCGAGCTTAGAGAAAAATGGATATGCTAATGGGTATCCCGATGGAACATTTAAACCAGATAATAGTATGATAAGAGCCGAAGCGGCTAAGATAATAGCTTCTGCATTAGCTGAAGATTATAATGAAAATGAAAATTATGATAGTGTATTCAATGATGTTGAGGACGATAGCTTGTGGTATAAAAATGTAGTATCTTATATGGGTGCTAAAGGCTATATAAATGGTAAAGGAGATGGATCATTTGCGCCAGAAGCTACTGTAACAAGAGCAGAATTTGTGACAATGATAGTTAATATTATGGGTAAAGAATCAGATGTAGATGCTCAGATGAGTGATATAGCTGGTCACTGGGGAGAATCTAAGATAAAAACAGCGATAGCAGAAGGTTGGATTAAAGGATATGAGAATGAGGATGGAAGTTTTGAATTCCGTCCAGATAGTAATATCAATAGAGCAGAAGTTGTAACTATAATAAATAGAGTAAAAGGTTTAGAAGTTAATAAGAGTGATATAGAAGCAAATATAAGTAAATATAAAATACCTAGCGATATAGATAATACTCATTGGGGATTCTATGATGTATTAATTGCGACAAATTAATTAAAAAATATTTTGGGAGGGATTCTTTTGTTAAAAAAATTAGTTAGTTATCTAACAGCTTTTTCTATGATATTGCTTAGTGTTACAGCTATGGCCGAAGATATTTCAAAAGTAGATAATGGAGTCTACGAATTCACACACGCCTGTATGAAGGACAAACAAGAAGAGCTTTCGATGGCAGGAACTTACGTTGAGCCTAAAGGAACATTAACTAAGGATGATGATGGTAATCATGTTGCTATAAAGTTCTTGCGTTCTGATTGGATGAAAAAAATACAAGTCGAAATAGATGGAAAAGATGTGCCGCATGAAGAAGAAGCAGCAGAAGGGACAGAGTTCTTTGTAAAATTCGATGTTCCTAATGGTGAACCGAAGATAAGAATAAAATTATACGTTGTACCAATGGATGCAGATGTGGCATTCAGAATAGTATCAAATTACGACTATAAAAAAATATCAGACGATACTTCAGGAGCTGCTACAGCAGAAGCGAAATCTACAGAAGGAGATGAAGCAAGTAAAGCAGAAGCAGAAAACTTAGAAGCTGAAGGGAAGAAAAATGAAGCGAAAGAAATAAAAACAGAAAATAAAGAAGCAAAAACATCAAATAATGAAAAAGCTAATTCAAATGAGCCGAAACTGCCTCAGACAGGATCTAATCTGAATTATAAGCTAATACTATCAGTTGCTGCAGTACTAATAGGCATGGGTGTTTTTGTTAAAAAGATAAAATAGGAGGAAATCAGCATGAAGTTTAAAAAAGTTATAAGCTTAATCTTAGCAACATCTATGTTATTTGCTTTAGCAGGATGTGGAAGTGATGGTAGTAGTACGGAAGGAAGTTCTAATGACTCAGGTAAAACAGCTGATAAAAATACTCCTAGAATAATAGCAGGAAGTGTTGCTACAGGACAGATATTAGATGAACTTAAAATACCTATGATAGGAAGAGTAAGTACTCAATATGAATTGCCTAAAGACATGCAAGATTTACCAGAAGTAGGACTGCCTATGAGCCCAGATGTAGAAAAGATAATGGAATTAGAACCGGATAAGTATATATTATCAGGTTCACTTGAAGAAATTGTAGGAGATAAATTAGCTGCAGTAGATGTCCCTACAGAATATTACGACCTTTCATCTTACGATGCAGTATTTGAAACCATAAAAGAGATTGGAAAGAATTATGGAAAAGAAAAAGAAGCAGAAGCAACTGTTAAGAGACTTAAAGAACATGAAGCAGAAGTCTTAAAATCTGTAGAAGGAAAAGAACCAAAAAAAGTTATGATTCTTTTTGGAGCACCAGGGGCATTCCTTTTAGCTACTAAAGATTCCTTTGCAGGTAGTCTAGTTGATCTATTAAAATGTGAAAATATTGCAAATGGAACAGATATAAAGGGAGCTTATGTTCCATTCTCTATGGAAGTTGCACTTAAGGAGGATCCGGATATTATTTTAAGAATGTATCACGGGTATATAGATGAAGCTATGGCACAGGTCAAGAAAGAATTTGAAGAAAATCCTCAATGGCAACAATTTACTGCAGTTAGAGAAGGAAAAGTATACGACTTGGATGATAAGATTTTTAATGTTACAGGTAATCTAAAAGCAGATGAATCACTATCAAGTATGAGAGAACTTCTTTATGGAGACGAATAAGAGAGGAATAATAGCTATAATAGTATCTTTAGCAATACTTGGAGTTATAGTATTTATATCTGCGGGATTTGGTGGTGCGGATTTATCCGCAGGAGAAGTAATAGAAGCTTTTAAAAATCCAAAAGAATTAGACGTTAACTCAACAATAGTTCTAGGCATGAGAGTGCCTAGAACTATAATTGCTTTTTTTGTAGGTGCTATGTTAGCTGTTTCAGGAGCCTTATTACAGGTTGTAATAAAAAATCCATTAGGAGATCCAGGAATAACTGGGATATCTGCAGGGGCATCATTATTTGCAGTCGTAATTATATTTTATTTTCCAAGTTTACTAAACTTCACGCCATTATTTGCTTTTATAGGTGCGGTAGTAGCCTGTCTAGTCGTTTTTTCTCTATCATGGAAGAGAGGATTAGATACTACGAGAATAATTTTAGCGGGAATTGCAGTAAATGCAGTTTTTTTAGGAGGAACCTCGCTTCTAACATTTATGAATGGTAGAAAAGTGCAAGATGCCATGCAATGGCTAAATGGTAGCGTAGCTAATAAGGGCTGGGGAGATGCAAAATCTATAATAATTTATGGAATAATTGGAATAATATTATCTCTATTCTGTATTAAAGCAGCAAATATACTGTTATTAGGAGACGATGTTGCAAAAAGCATAGGTGTAAATGTAACACTACTAAGATTTTTATTAGGTCTCGTTGCAGTTTATCTTGTAGGAGTGAGTACAGCTATAGCAGGGGTAATAAGTTTTGTTGGATTAATAGTACCACATACTTGTAGACTGATAGTTGGTATGAATTATAAATACGTAATACCACTAAGCATGATTTTAGGAGCCATGCTCTTAGTTCTCACTGATATGGTTGGAAGGACGGCATTTAGTCCATTAGAATTTCCAGTGGGTATATTGATGGCAATAATTGGTTCACCAGTATTTTTATTTTTATTAAAGACGAAAGGGAAATACTAATGGGAAGAAAAATTTCTAATATTTTTTTATTTGCAGGAATAATATTAATGCTATTATCTCTAGGGTTTAAATCATATACTAAGAAATTAGAGAATGATAAGATAGAAAATTTTGAAAAGAGTATAGAAGAGTATAAAGAAGAGCCAGAAGAGAATAAGAGATTAGTCAATTTAAATGAAGAAGGAGAAGAAATAGCTATAATAGAAGTTCCTTCAATAGATTTGAAATCAGTTATAACTCAAGGGACGAGTAATCAAAATTTAAGATATTATCTTGGACATTTTATGAATACAAGAATGCCCGGAGAACCTGGAAATTTCTGTATTGCAGGACATAATAGCAATCTTTACAATGAAATATTAAATAATATTCATCTAGTAAAAGAAAGCGATCTAATCAAAATCACTACAAAGGATGAAGAATATAATTATTATGTAAAAGAAAAGAGAATTGTAGAGCCTAACGATGTATCTGTATTAGAAGATGATGGAGATAGAAAACTCATGACCATAGTAACATGTACAGATAAAGGGAATAAGCGATTAGTTGTAATAGCAGAAATGGAGAGTTAGTGATGTTAAGAAAGTTTTTATTTGTTTTCTTTATAGTATTTTTTTTAAGCAGTTCTGTTTTTTCAAATAGAATAGATAGAGAATTTTTATTAGAAGAATTAGATGACTCTATACTATTATATATAGAGACTACAGAAGAAGCGGAAGATATGTATATAAAGATTGATCAGATAGATTATATTGGAACGAAAGATTATAAAGATAAGATCTATTTCCAATTTTCGATACCAAGAGAAGTATATAGTAAATACGGAACTGAAGAAGAGTTTATAGAAAATCTTTATATAAATGAGTCTGGTAAGGAGATAAATATACTTAGAACTGCAAGAGAAAATATTTCAAAAGAGAAGGATTCATTGAACTCTATTAATAACCAAATTATAACTGATGGAGTAGAAAATATAGAAAAAACTATCCCAAATGATGAAGTAAAAAAAGCTCAAGAAGACGAAGAGCTGAAAAAATATTATGAAGATAATGAGAGGATTAAATTTAAAGCAAATCCTTTTTTTATACTAGGATTAATATTAACAATAATAGGAATAATAATTAATTTAAAAAAGAAATAAAATAGAAGTGAATACAAAAGAATGGAAGAAAAAATATGAAAAGTACTAAAAGAAATATTGCAATTCTAATTATATTAGCATTACTTTTAATAATTACAATAGCTATATCATTAAGTGAAGGTAGTACTGGTAGTGGCTTTAAAAAACTATATGAAACTTTTATACTGAATCAACACTCAGGTTATAAGAAAATCTTATTTAAAGTCAGAATTCCGCGTCTTATAGTTGCACTCGTTGTTGGTATGAATTTATCAATATCAGGAGCGTTATTACAAGCCGTGATGAGAAATCCGCTTGCAGATCCAGGCGTAATTGGGGTTTCAGCTGGAGCAAGTTTAGCAGCGATTGCTACTATGTTTATTTTTCCGCAATTCCTTCCGCTTTTGCCTGCATTTGCATTTCTAGGTGGAGTAATTGCATTCGTAATAGTATATATATTTGCATGGAAGAATGGAATTAGACCTCTTAGAGTTATATTAGCAGGAGTTGCTATAAATGGAGCATTAGGAGGAATGACTAATGGAATCGGATTGCTAAATACTGAGAAGATACCGAGTCTTATGCTTTGGACTAGTGGAGATATAAGTACAAAGAGCTGGGATGATGTAACAGTAATAATCGCAGTTACTGTAATAGCTATAATATCAGCTTTTCTTGTAATAAGAAATTGTAATGTGCTTTTATTAGGCGATGAAATGGCATTAAACCTAGGGGTAGAGCCAAATAAAAATAGAATACTTATATCGGTAATAGCGGTTGCATTAGCAGCTATTTCGACAGCTTATGTTGGTATAATCGCTTTCGTAGGACTTATAATACCGCATATATGTAGGCTTATATTAGGTTCTGATTATAAATTCTTAATCCCAGGATCACTATTGTTAGGAGGATTATTCATATTAGGTGCAGATACATTCACTAGAATTGTATTTGCAACAAGACCAATACCAGTCGGAATATTGATGTCGATAGTTGGAGGACCATTCTTCTTATATCTTCTTAGGAGGAGTAGAATATGATGATAGATGTAAAAGATATAAAAGTTTCATACGACACGAAAGTTATATTAGAAAACTTTTCATTCTCTGTTGATGAAGGGCTCATGGTTTCAATAATAGGACCTAATGGCTGTGGAAAATCTACAGCATTAAAAGCTATATCTAAATTCCTTAAAAAGACTAATGGAAAAGTATATCTTCAAGGAGAGGATATGGATAAACTGAGTGCGAAAAATATAGCTAAGAAAATGTCAGTACTATCACAGTATAATAGGAACCCTGATGATATAACTGTAAGAGATTTAGTCAGCTATGGAAGAATCCCTCATAAGAGATGGTATGAAAGAAATTCTAAAGAGGATCAAAAAGTAATTGATTGGGCTATAAAAGAGACAGGACTTACTAGCATGCAAGATGAGAGTATATTAGAGCTTTCAGGAGGAGAAAGACAGAGAGTTTGGATTGCGATGTCACTAGCTCAAGAGCCGAAAGTACTATTGCTCGATGAGCCAACGACTTATCTAGATATAAGTCATCAATTAGAGATAATGGAACTCCTTAAAAAATTAAATAAGGAACTGAATTTAACCGTTATAATGGTACTTCATGAATTAAGTCAAGCGGCTAAATACAGTGATAAAATAATAGTTATGAAAAAAGGAGATATAATAAAACAAGGAAGTCCTAATAAGATCATAACAGAGAAATTATTAAAAGATGTCTATGATGTAGATGTATTCATAGATAAAGAGAGTTTAAAAGATGAAATAATTATACACCCTTTGAAGAAGACAGTAATAGAATAGATTTGAAATTAAAAAACTATATAAAATTTCTTAAAAGTATCTGCTTATAGAAAGTAGATACTTTTTTTATTTTTTAATTAAATTAATTTGAAAGATAATAAAATGGGTATAAATAAATAGAGGCATTTAGAGAGGAAGATTATTATGGCAGAATATAATAATAAAATTGCAGAGTCGAATAAGGTATGTAATTTATGCGAATGCAATATTGAAAAAGGTGAAGAATATTTTGAATCAGATATCGATGATGGCATTGAAGTATGCGATAGATGTCAGTTTTTATTGGAAAAGAAGTATAATTATAGAGCAGGCTTAAAGAGTTTTTTTGAGTACTTATTATCAACAGATATTTTAAGATGTGAACCTTGTGGTTCGAATAGTGTTGAGATAACTAAATGGAGCAAAAACGAAGTAGAAGTTTTCTGCACTATTTGCAACTATATATATAATGTAGATATATCTAAAGAAAATCTTATTGAATTTATGGAAAAGAAATCTTATATAGCATATTAGATGAAGTTCTTAGATTTTAGTATATAAAATCTAAGAGCTTTTTATATATAAATAGGTATAATATTATATATAATATTATTATTTCAAGGAGGATTATTGTATGAGAGCATTAATTTCAGTATCCGACAAAAGTGGAATTTCAGAATTTGCAAAAGAACTAGAAAATCTTGGTTGGGAAATAATATCAACAGGAAATACACATAAAAAGCTCTTAGAAAGCGGAGTCAGTTCGATAGAAGTATCCGATATTACTAAATTTCCAGAGATTTTAGGAGGTCGTGTTAAAACTTTAAATCCATTAATACATGGTGGGATACTATATAGAAGAGATGATGAAGAAGATAAGAAGACTATTGAAATTTTTAATATAGAGCCAATAGATATGGTGGTTACAAATCTATATCCTTTTAAAGAGGCCTATGATGATGAGTCATTAAGTGATCTAGATAAAATAGAGCAAATAGATATAGGCGGACCAGCTATGATTAGAGCTGCAGCTAAGAATTATAAATTTGTCAATATTATAGTGAACGCATCTGATTATGATTTAGTCTTAAAAGAGTTAAGAGAAAGTGGAGAAACTAGTCTAGAAACTAGAAAATATCTTGCGATGAGAGCTTTTGCTCATACTGCAGAATATGATTCTATAATATCTAAATATTTCAATGAAATAAATGAGAAGGATTTTGCAGATAATTTGAGTCTATCGTTTAATAAAGTTGAAGACCTTAGATACGGCGAAAATCCTCATCAGAAAGCAAGTTTATATAAAAGTATAAATAGCAAAGATGATATGAAGATATATCAAGGTAAGAGCATGTCCTATAATAATCTCTGTGATTATAATGAGGCTATAAATATGATAAAAGACTTTGAAGAGCCAACAGCTATTGCAATAAAGCATGGAAGTCCATCAGGTATAGCATCTTCAAATAATATAAATGATGCATATAAAAAAGCTTATAATGCCGATCCAAAATCTATATTTGGAGGAATAGTGATTGTAAATAGAGATATAGATTTAGAACTAGCTATAGATATGAATAGAACTTTTTTAGAAATTATAATAGCACCAAAGTTTACAGAAAAAGCTTTAGAGGAATTTAGAAAGAAAAAAGATTTAAGAATAGTCGAAGATGAAAATATATATAATAAAGATAAATCTGAAAAGATGATGAAGATTTTAAATGATAAACTCTTAGTACAAGAATACGATAGAGATTTAGATGAGAAATTTGAATATATTACTGAAAATAAACCGAGTGATTTAGAAATAGAGGAAATAAAATTCGCTTGGAAGGTCGTTAAGAATGCTAAGTCGAATGCTATAGTAATAGCAAAAGATAAAGCTAGTCTTGGAATAGGGCAAGGTCAGGTCAGTCGTATATGGGCATTAGAAAATGCAATTAAGCAAGCAAAAGAATTCTATGATGGAGATTTTAATGATCTTGTTCTAGCATCGGATGGCTTTTTTCCATTTGAAGATTGCATAGAAATAGCGAAGAAAAATGGAATAATGACTATAGTTCAGCCAGGAGGCTCTAAAAATGATGATCTAGTTATAAAAAAGGCGAATGAATACGGGATGAAAATGGTCTTTACTGGAAGAAGACATTTTAGGCATTAAAATAATAGATAAAAATTATTAATAGCAGTAGAGAAATATATTCAATAATATTATAAAAATCTCTTCTACTAAGTAAATTAAAGGATTGTATTCAATAGTTTAGCACTATAAACTGATAATCAAATTGTATACTTATTATAATCCCCTTTATATCCCCTTGTATATGTGTTATAATGAGGGAGACAGACATAATTATGATAATACGAGAGGAGTTTGTTAAATGTCAGAAGGTAAAAAGTATATTCTAGCCGTACCAAATTTCAGTGACGGT
>JAUNVB010000031.1 GCA_030537835.1 Andreesenia angusta
TATATTTGATGCAATTACTTTTGCTTTATATGGAAGAGGAAATTTAGAAGGAAAAGGATATGAAAAAGATACTCGTAGCTTTAAATCAGATTTTTCAAATATTGATGAAGAAGCCTTCGTAGAATTTAAATTTGAAGTTAAGGGAAAAGATTATTTTATAAGAAGGAGTCCAGCTCAATTAGTTAAAAAATTAAGAGGAGAAGGATTAAGGGAAAAATCTGAAGATGCTATATTAAAATATAGAAGCGCTAATGGTAATGAAGTCATAATAGAGAGATTGACAGAAATTAGAGAAGAAATAGAGAAGATAATAGGACTTAGTTTAGAACAATTTAGACAGATAATGATAATACCACAAGGACAGTTTAGAAAAGTAATATCTTCTGATACAAAAGAAAGAAAAGAGATATTACAAAAGCTATTTGATATATCTCTTTGCACTAAAATTCAAGAGAGTTTAAAGGAAAAAGCTAAAATTAAAGAGAGAGAGATTAAGAATGCAGAAAATAGAATAGAAGATTATTTCAATATTTTAAAGAGTGAGATAGAGAAAAAAGATATTGAGAGCTTAATGATTAACGATAGATTAGAATATTATGAGAATATTAGAGAGAAATTTTTATTAGAGTCTAAAGATTTGAAGGTTAAAATAGACTCTATAGAAATAGAAGAAGCAGAATTAAATGAAGAAATGGGTAGAGCAGAGATAATAAATAATATTATAAGATCTACAGAGAAATTGAAGAAAAAAATATCTATCGAAAAGGATAAGAAGAATGAATACTTAGCTAAGGAGAAAAAATATAATTTACACTCAAAAGCCTTGCGAGTTAAATCTTTTGAAGAAAAATATAATGAAGTAAAAGAAGAGTTAAAAATTGAACAAAAAACTATAATAGATATAGAAAATATGATTCTAAAAGAGAAATGTAAAAAAGATAAATTAGAAAAAAATATAGAGAATAATTTAGAAGAAAGAAGAAAGAGAGATAGAATATATCAAGAGATATTTAGATTAGAGAATTTAGATGAAAAAGCTAAAGAATTAGATTCTTTAAAATACAAGATAGTCGATAATGAAAAAATATTGAACGATATAATTGAATCAGGAAAAAAACTTAAGAGCGAAATTGAACTTCTAGAAAAAGATATTGAAGATCAAGATTATTTAGATAAGATAAACGAAGAAGTCAATTCTGAAAATAGAGAACTGATAAAAATAGTATCAGATTTAAATAGTAAAAACTATAAGATTGAAGATATAGATAGGAAATTTATGGAGTACTTTAAAATCAAGGATTCTAATATAGAACTCAATAGGGATGAAAGAAGATTAACGGATATCATAAAGCTTAAAAAAGAGAATATAGAGAAATTAGAAGCTGAATATAGATCATCTAATCAAAAGTATAATAAACAGATAATATATAGATTGAGAAAAGAATTAAAAAGTGGAAAGCCTTGTCCAGTATGTGGCTCTGATGAGCATAGAGAATTAGAAATAATAGAAAATAGTGATTTAATAACAGAGGATTATATTGAAAAATTAGAAAAAGAACTTAGAGATGAAAACGAAGATTATGAGAATATAGTTCAGAGATATAAAGAAAATAGATTTAAAAGAGATGAAAGTAAAAAGAGATTAAAGAGCTTATTAGATGAGATAAAACTTCTCTGTGAAAAACTTGATATAGAAATCTTATCAGAAGATGATGCAAGAGAGGTTAAGGAAAAATTTATTTTATATGGAGTAAAAATACTTCAAGAGAAGAGGAAAGCAGATAAAAGATATAGAGAAACGGAGAAAGAAATTGAAGAGTTAAAGAGAAAAATAAAGAAAAATAGAGATAATATAAAAAATAGAGACTTAAAGAAAGATGAGATAAAAAAGCAAAGAGATCAATATAAAGAGAAAAATCTAAAAATTGAAAAAGATAAAGATAAACTAAGACTGAATGAAGAAAATCTATTTGGCGAAAGAAAAATTGATGAAAGAATATCATATTATGAGAACTATATAAAAATTATAAGTGAAGAAAAAAAAGAAGAAAAGAAATTGAGTGAGAAGATTGATAGAGAAGATAAAGAATTAGAATTAATAAAGGCTAATATAGAAAAAAAATATGGAGAACTAGAATCCCATAAAAAGAGGGCTAAAGAGCTTTATATAAAAGAAGAAGATAAGAAGAAAAAGTATCTAGACTCTCTTAAAAACTACGGATTTGAAAATGAAGAGATATATAAATTGAACTATATTGAAGAAGATGAGATAAATATTTTAAAAGAAGATATAGATGAATATAATAAGAGAGTTAGTGAATATGAGAAACTTTTAAACTCCCAAGAAAAACAAATTGAGGGGCAGAAATATTCTGATACTACTATTTTAAATAAAAAGATTGAAGAGAAGAGAAAAGAGAAGAAAGAAAAATCTGAAATTAAGAATGAAATAGATATAAAAGCCAATAAAATTCAAGAAATAGGAAAAAAAATATTAAAAGAATATTATAGCAATCAAAAAGAGATAGCTGAATTTGAGAAGATAAAAGACCTATCTACTGTTGCTAATAGAGGTAATGATAAAAATATATCTTTTGAAGCGTATGTTCTATCGGCTTATCTCGATGAGATATTATATTTCACCAATCAGAGATTTAATAAGATGACTGATGGAAGGTATGAAATATTTAGAAGAGAAGATGTTGTCAATAGAAGCTCTGAAAGTGGATTAGATCTGGAGATATTTGATAATTACTCATCTAAGAAAAGAGATATAAAGACATTGTCCGGAGGAGAAAGCTTTAAAGCATCATTGTCTATGGCATTAGGATTATCCGATGTAGTAAAGATGTATTCTGGGGGAATAGGACTGGATACAATATTTATAGATGAAGGATTTGGAACACTAGATTCAGAATCATTAGATATGGCAATAGACTCACTCATAGAGATACAAAACCAAGGTAGATTAGTTGGCATAATTTCACATGTAGATGAATTAAAAGAGAGAATACCAGATAAAATCGAAATAGAAATGAGCTCATCTGGGAGTAAAATCAAAGCTTTTGAGAATTTAAATTGAGGTGTAAAAATTGAAATTTAGATTGTTTAATATAGATGATATGGAAGAAATAGAAAAAGTTTGGAATATATACGAGGAGAGTTTTCCTCAATATGAGAGAAGAAGAATAGAAACACAGAAAAGAAGGCATGATAGTCCATATTTTAAACCTATGGTTATAGTCGATGATGAGAATGATAAAAAAGTCAATGGACTATTTTTTTACTGGGATTTTGAAGAGTTTATTTTTCTAGAACATTTTGCAATAAATCCAAAATTAAGAGGAAATGGCATTGGAAGTAGAATTCTTAAAAAATTTTGTAAAAAAGAAAGAATGATAATACTTGAAATAGATCCATTAGATACGGATATTGCAATTAGAAGAAAGAGTTTTTATGAAAAATTAGGCTTTCATTACAATGATATAGAGTATTCACATCCTGGATATGAAAAAGATTATCCAGAACATGAACTTAAGATAATGACATTGGGTAAAAGAATAGATGATAAGACATTTAATAATTTTTTGCAATTAAGAGATAAATATACTATAGATTAATTATATTAGAATCATTGCTATTTTGAGAGTAATATTGTGAATAGTCCGATTTTACTTTTTTGTATGTATATGTTAGTATGTTGATATAGTGTGACTTGAATTACAATTCAAAATTTAGGGGGGATTCTATGATAGAATTTAAAAACATTACTAAAAAATATCCAGATGGAACGGTTGCTGTAGACAATTTGAATATAGAGTTTGAAGAAGGTGAATTTATAGTTTTCATAGGAACTAGTGGGAGTGGAAAGACTACTTCTATGAGAATGCTCAATCGTATGACAGAACCAAGTTCAGGAGAGATATTAATCAATGGAAAAAATATAATGGATATGGATCCTGTCGATTTGAGAAGAAAGATAGGTTATGTAATACAACAGATAGGATTGATGCCACATATGACTGTATATGAGAATATAGTCATGGTACCAAGATTATTAAAATGGTCTGAGGAAAAGATGAGAGAAACGGCATTGAGATTAATAAAAATAGCTGATATGCCAGAATCATTTTTAGATAGATATCCATCTGAATTATCAGGAGGGCAGCAGCAAAGAATAGGTGTTATTAGGGCTTTAGCAGCTAACCAAAAAATAGTTCTTATGGATGAGCCTTTTGGAGCGTTGGATCCTATAACTAGAGACACTCTACAGGATTTAATAAAAGATATACAAGATGAGTTTAAAACTACTATAGTATTTGTAACTCACGATATGGACGAGGCTCTTGATTTAGCAGATAAGATTGCCATAATGGATGAAGGAAAAATAATACAATTCGATACGCCTAAGAATATACTTAGGAATCCAGCTAATCAGTTTGTAGAAGAGTTTATCGGAGAAGAGAGATTATTAGATACTAATCCTCATATAGAAAGAGTTCAGCAGATAATGTATAAGGAACCTATATATGCATATCTTGATACGAATGTTAAAGATGCTATAAGAATAATGAAAGAAAATAGAGTAGATACTTTATTCGTTAATGATGAAGAGAAGAGACTAAAAGGATATGTTGACATAGAGTCTATTCAAAGGAATAGAAAATCAGGTCTCAATATAGGAGACTTTATGAAGACGAATTTATTTAAAGTAAAGGAAGATGCCTATATAAGAGATTGTATGGAGAGAATACTTAAGAGAAATTATAAGAATGTGCCCGTTGTAAATAACGAAGGTGTATTTGTCGGTTTAGTAACAAGGTCTTCTCTTGTTGATATATTATACGATAGTATCTGGAGCGGTGAAGAATCTTATATAAGTGTTAATCCTGAGGTTATGGAGAGTTTAAATGAAGATATAAATACTGAACCTGTGAGTTTTACAGATACTAAAGTATCTAGAGGTGATAATTAATGATCTTCGGGGTAGAATTATCTAATGTATTGTTTAAAGCAGGAGAACATCTTTTTATATCTTTCTGCGCCTTTATATTGGCTATAGCATTTGCTGTACCATTAGGCGTAATATTGACTAGAAATAAAAAAATAGCTGGACCTGTAATAGGATTAGCAAATATTATGCAAACCATCCCATCGCTTGCACTCTTAGCATTTATGATTCCTTTTTTAGGAGTAGGAAAATTTCCTGCGATAATTGCTATGTTTTTGTATTCAGTTCTACCTATTTTAAGAAATGTATATATAGGAATAGACAAGGTAGATGAAAATATAATAGATGCAGCAAAAGGAATGGGAATGAATGATATGCAACTTATAACGAAAGTTGAATTACCTCTTGCGATGCCAGTTATAATGAGTGGAATTAGATTATCTGCTGTCTATGTTATAGCTTGGTCAACAGTTGCTTCTTATATAGGAGCAGGTGGGCTTGGAGATTTAATATTCAATGGCCTTAATTTATATAAAGTAAATCTAATACTCGCAGGAACTATACCTGTTACGATCTTAGCTGTATTAGCAGATCTTTTATTAGGTAAATTAGAAGATAAAGTAAGTCCTAGAACAGTACAGAGGAGGGAATCGAATGAAGGAGTTTAAGAGATTAAAGATTATAGCTCTATTCATTGCAGTCTCTATTTTAACGACGGCCTGTTCTCTGCCAGGACTTGAGAAGAAGATTGATGAAGGTGGACTTGTAGTGACTAGTGGAACGACGACGGAAATGCAGATTCTTGGTCATGCTGTTGCGGAGATGATAGAGCATTATACAGATAAAAAAGTAGGAATTATAAGCAATCTAGGTTCATCTATATTAAATCATCAAGCACTAACTAGAGGCGATGCAAATATAGCAGGAGTAAAATATACTGGAACTGAGATAACAGGAATTTTACAAATGGATCCAATTACAGATCCAGAAAAAGCAATGAAGATATGTACGGAAGAATACGATAAAAACTTAGGAATGAAATGGTATAAGAGCTATGGATTTAATAATACTTATGCTTTTATGGTAACAAAGGAATTCTCTGAAAAAAATGGAGTGACGAAGATTAGTGATCTTAAAGATATGGCAGCTGATTTAACAGCTGGAGTAGATACTTCTTGGATTAATAGAGAAGGGGATGGCTATGAAGACTTCAAAAAAGCTTATGATTTTGATTTTAAAAGAGTATATCCGATGCAAATTGGCTTAGTTTATGATGCTGTACAGGCGAATCAAATGGATGTTGTCCTAGGATATAGTACTGATGGTAGAATAGCGAGTTATGAATTAGTAGTATTAGAAGATGATTTAAACTTTTTCCCATCATACGATGCAGCACCAGTTATAAATAAGAAAGTCTTAGAGGACTATCCTGAAGTAGATGATATAATAAAAAAATTAGAAGGTAAGATTACACCAGAAATTATGAGAGAACTGAATTATAAAAGCGATAACGATTTAATCGAACCTAAAAATATAGCAATAGAGTTCTTAGAAGAAAATAATTATTTTGAAAAGGAGGATGAATAATGAAAGATCTTTCGACTTTTCAACAATTTATATACTATTTTGAATACAATGGTATATATGTATTAGAGCAATTCGTAAAACATTTCTTAATCTCATTATATGGAGTTCTCTTCGCTTGTATAGCTGGAATACCAATAGGTATCTATATATCTAATAAGAGAAAGATTAGGAATATAATAATATCGATAGCAAATATAATTCAGACGATTCCGTCCTTGGCAATGGTATCTATGCTAATAGTAGTTTTAGGGCTTGGAAGTAATACTGTTATATTTTCAATATTTCTATATTCGCTTCTTCCTATAATAAAAAATACAGTTACAGGAATTAGAAGTGTGAGTGAAAATCTATTAGATGCTGCAAAAGGAATGGGGATGACTAGAGGTCAAATAATTACAAAAGTTCAATTGCCTTTGGCATTACCAGTTCTAATGGCGGGAATAAGGAATGCCCTAGTTATAGGAATAGGAGTTACAGCTATTGGTACCTTTGTTGGAGCAGGAGGACTTGGAGATATAATATCAAGAGGTGTGAATGCTACAGAAGGAACAGCTATAATACTTGCCGGAACAATACCTACAGCTTTTATGACGATATTTTCAGATTTATTTCTATCTTGGGTTGAAAAGAAATTAAATCCTATAAAACAATAAGTGAATAGAATAGATAAAAAGAAGAGAGATTAAATATAAAATTTAATCTCTCTTCTTTATTTTATTATTAGAATGATGGAATAACGCCACCGTCATAATTTTCTTCAATATAATTCTTAACTTTATCTGATTGAAGAGCTTTTAATAGTTTTTGAATATTTTCATTATTTTCATTTCCTTTTTTAACGACTAATATATTAGCATAAGGGGAATCCTTTCTTTCTAATATAAGAGCATCTTCAACTGGATTTAAATCAGCTTCTAATGCATAATTACCATTGATTATAGATGCATCAACATCATCTAATGTTCTAGATAATTGAGCTGCTTCTAGAGCTTGTATTTCAATATTTTTAGGATTGTCTACAATATCTTTTTCTGTTGCATTAAATCCAGCTTTTTCATCAAGTTTTATAATTCCATTATCCTGAAGTAGTAAAAGAGCTCTACCACCATTAGTTGGATCATTAGGTATAGAAATTTTAGCACCGTCTTCTAATTCATCTAATGATTTTATTTTCTTAGAATAAAGCCCCATAGGTTCTATATGAACTTTTCCTACAGATACTAAATCAACATTTCTCTCTTCAACAAAATTATCTAAATATGGTTCATGTTGAAAGAAATTAGCATCTATATCTCCATCATTTACCGCAAGATTAGGTTGAACATAATCACTATAATCTTTTATTTCAAGCTCTACACCTTCTTCTTTTAAATCATCCTTAACTAATTCTAATAGCTTTGAATGAGGTTCAGGAGAAGCTCCAACTACTAATTTGTTTTCATCTTTCTCTGAGCCACATCCTACTAATGCAAGAGATAAAATTAAAGCAAATAACAATAATATTTTTTTCATAAAATAACCTCCTATTTTCTTTTGTTATTAATACTTATAGAAATTTTATTACCAATTACTTGAATTATTTGTACTAAAAGTATTATAACTACTACTGATAATATCATAATTTTCAATTCATATCTATAGTATCCATATCTCATGGCCAAATCCCCAAGACCACCAGCGCCTATAGCACCAGCCATTGCAGAATAACCTATTAAATTTATAATAGTCAAAGTGATTCCACTTATTATTGACGGAAGCGCTTCTGGTATTAAAACCTTTGTAATTATCTGCATGGTATTAGCACCCATAGATTGAGCAGCTTCTATAAGTCCAGAGCTAACTTCTCTAAGAGATGATTCTACTACTCTTGCAACGAAAGGAAATGCAGAGATAGAAAGAGGAACTATTATAGCTGCAGTTCCAGTAGTAGTGCCTACTATTAATCTTGTAAAAGGTATAATTGCAATCATAAGAATTAAAAAAGGGAAAGATCTTAATATATTAACAATAGTCCCTAGTACTGAATTTATCTTAGGTTTTTCCCAAATTCCACCTCTTTCGGTTAAGAGCAATAAGACTCCAAGAGGTAGACCTAATATAACGGACACTAATGTAGATAGAAATACCATGATCAGTGTTTCTAAGAGGGCTGGTATTAAGAGATCTAAAGATAAAAAATTAGCCATTCCATATCACCTCTGTAGAAATATTTTGTTCTTTTAAAGCATCTATAGCTTTAGCTATATTATCATCATCTCCTAGCATTTGAATTACCAAATGCCCAACAGAAGTACTCATAAGCTGATCGATATCACCTGATACTATATTTACATCTATATCGTATTCTTTAATCAGTCTAGAAACTACAGGTTTTTGTGAACTTTCACCAACATAAGATATTTTTATAACTACTGAATTTGGAGTCTTAGGAAAAACCATTCTAGATTTTAGATCAGGTTTTATTCCGAATACGAAATTTTTTGCTATATCAGTTTTTGGGTTTGAGAAGACTTCCTCGACTCTTCCTTCTTCTATTATAGACCCATTTTCCATTATAGCGACTCTATCACAGATTTCACGAATAACCTCCATTTGATGAGTTATTAATACTATAGTTATACCTAAATTTTTTCTTATATCCTTTAAAAGATTTAAGATCGAATTCGTAGTTTTTGGGTCTAAAGCAGATGTAGCTTCATCACAGAGCAATATCTTTGGATTATTAGCCAATGCTCTTGCTATTGCAACTCTTTGCTTTTGTCCTCCAGATAATTGTGCAGGATAAGCATATTTTTTATCTTTAAGGCCAACTAAGTCTAATAATTCATCGATTCTATTATCAATTTGCTTTTTATCAAAATTAGATATTTCCATAGGAAAAGCAATATTTCCCGCAACGGTTCTAGAAGATAGTAGATTAAAATGTTGAAAAATCATTCCAATTTCTTTTCTTGCATTTCTTAAATCTACTTTATTCATAGAAGTTATATTATCGCCATCAATAATTATAGTTCCAGAGCTCGGCTCCTCTAATCTATTGAGCAATCTAACAAGAGTCGATTTTCCTGCTCCACTTAGTCCAATTATTCCAAAGATTTCACCATTAGATATATTTAAATTTACATCTTTAACAGCATCTACAGAATTATCTTTTATCTTAAAAACTTTATTTAAGGATTCTGCTCTAATCAAATTATAACCTCCTTTATTAATCATATTTGAATCTAAATATAATTATAATACAAAAATCAAGAAATGAATATAATTGAATATATTAAAGAGAGGATAATTATTTGAATTGATCTTTAATTCTTCTATATATTCATTTGCTTATATGATTTTATAAAGTTGAAATAAATAGAATCGTATTATATAATATATTCTATAAGGATTAACAGAAATATTATTAAAGAAAACGTTTTTATCAAATAGAATTATTAAGAAAATTAGAGATTTACGAAGCCTTTAATCTGATCCAGAGAGATTAGGAAGGAAAGAAAATGTTATATAAATATAATTGCTCATAATTAATATAGAAATATTATAATTTAATATTTTAGTAATTGTGGGCGTTTTTTGTTTATTATATCACGCCTTCCAGAAATTGGGAGGTTTTTTTCTTGGGTTTCTATTTAGTTCTTTTTAATGGAGGGGTAGAATGTTAAAAGGAAAACATGTATTAGAGCCAATGGATCTCAGCAGCGAAGATCTTGAAGAGATTTTTGAACTAGCTGATAATATCATGGATTCACCAGAAAAATATAATGAGATTTGTAAAGGGAAATTAATGGCATCTCTATTTTATGAGCCAAGCACTAGGACTAGATTGAGTTTTGAATCGGCAATGTACAGACTAGGTGGTCAGGTAATAGGTTTTTCAGAGCCAGGCTCAACTTCTGTCACTAAAGGAGAGAGCATAGCAGATACTATAAGAACTGTAAGCAATTATGCAGATATTGCAGTTATGCGTCATCCTAAAGAGGGAGCGCCTAGAGTAGCATCAATGCATTCAGATATACCTGTAATAAATGCAGGGGATGGTGGTCATCAACATCCGACTCAGACTCTAACCGATTTATTGACTATAAGAAAAACTAAGGGAGAGATTAAAAATCTCACTATAGGATGTTGTGGAGATTTAAAATTTGGTAGAACTGTGCACTCTTTAATTAAAGCACTTTCTAATTATGAAAACATAAGATTCGTTCTCATATCACCAGAAGAACTTAGGATACCAGATTATATAAAAAAGGAAATCCTAATAAGAAAAAATATAGAATTTGTAGAGTATGAAAGTCTAGAAGATAATATAGATGAATTAGATATTCTATATATGACTAGAGTACAAAAAGAGAGATTCTTCAATGAAGAGGATTATGTTAGACTTAAAGACAGCTATATTTTAAATAAAGAAAAGATGAGAAGAGCTAAAGAAGATATGATAATACTACATCCTCTTCCGAGAGTAAATGAAATAGATTCAGAAATTGATGAGGATCCAAGAGCCTATTATTTCAAACAGACCAAGAACGGTATGTATGTCAGAATGGCGTTAATTGCAAAGCTATTGGGGGCGATTTAAATGTCGATGAGTATAAATACTATTAAGCAGGGTATAGTAATAGATCATATAAAAGCAGGGCAAGGAATAAAGATATATAATTATTTGGGATTAGATGAGGCGGATTTCACGGTTGCACTCATAAAAAATGCACAGAGTGGAAAACAAGGAAAGAAGGATATAATAAAAATAGAAAATGTATTAGATATAGATTTCACAGTTTTAGGACTTATTGATCCAGATTTAACTATAAATATAATAGAAGATGAGAAGATTAAGAAAAAAATCAAACTAAATATCCCGGAAAGGGTAGTCGATATTATAAAATGTAAAAATCCTAGATGTGTGACTTCTATTGAGAGAAATATTCCACATATATTCAGATTATTAGACAAGGAAACAGGAGAGTATAAATGTGATTATTGTGATGAGGTTTATACTTTTGAGGAGGTGGAATAATGGAAAAACTAATAAAAAATGCTAGAATAATCGATTTCTCTAAAGATTTTCTTGGTGATATATATATAGAAAATGGAAAGATTGCTCAGATAGGTTTAGATATTGAAAAAGAATGCGAAACTATAGATGCGAAAGAAAAAGTTTTAATGCCAGCTTTTATAGATATGCATGTTCATTTTAGAGAGCCTGGATTTGAATATAAAGAGGATATAGAAAGTGGAAGTAGATCTGCTGTTAGAGGTGGATTTACGACTGTAAATCTTATGGGAAATACTAATCCAATATGCAGTCGAATGGATATTGTAAAAGATGTGATGAAAAGAGCAGAAGAAGTAGGATTAATAGATGTTCATCAATGCATTTCAATAACTAATGAATTTGATGGTAAAGATTTATCCCATCTAGAAGATATAGATACTGATATAGTCAAAATAATAACGGATGATGGGAAAGGAGTCCTGAATTCAAGAGTTATGCTAGATGCAATGATTAAAGCAAAAGAAAAAGATTTAATCGTAGGTGTGCATGCTGAAGATGAGGAGATAACTCCTTATTCATATAGGATTTCAGAGAATATCGAAACTATTAGAGATATAGAGCTAGCGAAGGCTATAGGAGCAAAACTTCATTTAGAACATGTTAGCACAAAAGAAGCGATGGAGTACATAGTCGAAGCGAAATTAAAGGGATTTGAAAATATTACTTGTGAGGTGGCTCCTCATCATATCTACTTTACATCAGATGAAGAAAATTATAGAGTAAATCCTCCAATAAGAGAAATAGAAGATAGAGAATACCTATTATGGGCAATTGAAAATGGATTCGTCGATATGATAGCAACGGATCATGCTCCTCATACAAAAGAAGATAAAGATAAAGGAGCACCCGGAATGGTTGGGCTTGAAACAGCTTTTAATATAGTATATGAAAAGCTAGTAAAGGAAAGAGGTATAAGTTTAAATAGAGTGTCTGAACTTATGAGTAAGAATCCAGCTAGATTACTTGGTATGAATAAGGGAGAAATAAATATAGGTTACGAAGCTGATCTTGTATTATTAGATTTAGAAAAAGAAATAGTAATAGATAGTAATGAATTTGCTTCTAAAGGAAAGAACACTCCATTTGAAGGACTAAAATTTAATGGAGAAGTAATTAAAACATTTAAAGCAGGAAAAGAAGTTTATTCAAAGGAGTGATTAAATGATTATTGATAGATTGTACGATAGGGTAGATAAAAAAGGTCATGTTTGTGTAGGATTAGATACGGACTTATCTTATCTTCCAGAATTTTTAATAAAAAAGCATTCAAATATATCGGATTCTATATTTGAATTCAATAAGAGGATAATAGATAGCACAAAGGAATATGCATCATGTTTTAAAGTACAAATAGCCTATTATGAAGCTTATGGAATTGATGGTATGCTAGCATATAAGAAGACATTAGAATATTTAAGATCAGAAGATCAGATAATAATTGCAGATATAAAAAGAGGAGATATTTCAAAAACCGCAGAGATGTATGCTAAGGCACATTTTGAAGGAGATTTTGAATCAGACTTTATAACAGTAAATCCATATATGGGAATGGACAGCATAGAGCCTTATTTAGACTATGTTAAGAATAAAGAAAAAGGACTTTTTGTATTAGTAAGAACTTCAAATCCTGGAGCAAAGGATATAGAATATATTGAGACATCTACTGGTTCGAGAGTATTTAAAGAGGTTGGAAAAAAAATTCAAAAATTAGGAGAAGATTATATAGGCGATTGTGGATATAGTTCCTTAGGAGGAGTCGTAGGATGTACTCATAAGGATGAAGGTATTGAAATGAGAAAAGAACTAGATAAGACTTTCTTTTTAATACCAGGATATGGTGCACAAGGTGGAGGCGCTAAAGATGTTGTACCTTATTTAAAAGAAGGGAATGGCGGTGTGGTCAACTCTTCAAGAGGAATTCTTCTAGCTTATAAGAAAGCTGAAGGTGATCCAAAAGATTTTGATGAATACTCTAGAATAGAAGCAAAGAAAATGCAAGAGGCTATTTTAAACGAAGTTAAATAATAAGGGGTGAGGTTAATGAAATCTAAATATTCCACAGAAAGAATATATTCTAATGATGAGATATCAAAGAATGTATATAGAATGGTAGTAGAAGGGGATTATGATTTAAAACCTGGTCAATTCTATATGATGAGAGCTTGGAAATATGAGCCATATCTTTCTAGACCTATAAGTGTCCATGCTGTAGGAGATAATGGAATAGAATTTTTATATCAGGTATTTGGAGAAGGAACAGCTTTATTTTCTGATTTGAAAAAGGGAGATAATATAGATTTATTAGGTCCTTTAGGAAATGGATTTGATATAGAAGAAATTTCAGGAAAAGTAGCAGTAGTCGTAGGTGGTATAGGGATTGCACCTATGTATGAAGTTATGAAAAAACTAAAAGAAAAGGATCAGAATATTAAAATTGATCTATATGCAGGATTTAGAGATGATATATATTCAGTCGATTATATGAAGGAATATGCAGATGAATTAATATTGGCTACAGAGGATGGCAGTACAGGATATAAGGGCTATGTTATCGATCTTCTAGATTGTTCTAAATATGATTATATTTTATCCTGTGGACCAACACCTATGATGAAGGCATTGAAGAAAATGACAGAAGAATCAGGAACAAAAGCATATTTTTCGCTAGAAGATCATATGGCTTGTGGAGTTGGAGCTTGTTTAGGGTGTACTTGCAATACTACAAGAGGTAAGGAGCGAATATGTAAAGAAGGACCAGTGTTCCTTGGAGAGGATGTGAAGTTTGATGACTAATTTAAATGTAGAAATAAACGGAATCAATTTTAAAAATCCAATAATCACAGCTTCTGGAACATTTGGCTTTGGAATGGAATATAATGATTATTTTGATGTTTCAAAACTAGGTGGTATAAGCACTAAAGGATTGACCATTCTTCCTAAAGAGGGAAATGAAGGAAGAAGAATTCATGAAGTGCGAGCAGGACTTATGAATAGTATTGGATTACAAAATCCTGGAGTTAAACATTTTATAGAGAATGAATTAGAAGAGATGAAAAAGCTCAATACAGTAATACTTGCTAATTTAGGTGGTGGGAGTCTAGAACAATATCTAGAAGGAGCAGAGCTTTTAGATAAGACTGATGTGGATTTTATAGAGTTAAATATATCGTGCCCTAATGTGACATGTGGTGGTATGGCATTTGGCATTAAGTCTGAAACTGCAAGAAAAGCTGTTTCAGAAGTCAGAAAGATGACTAAGAAGCCATTAATGGTCAAGCTCTCACCGAATGCAGATGATATAGTAGATATGGCAGTTACATGTGTTGAAGCTGGAGCAGATTCACTTTCATTAGTAAATACTTTTAAAGGATTAGCAATCGATATTTATAAGAGAAAAGCTATATTTAAGAATACAACTGCTGGAGTTTCAGGAGCTTGTATTAAACCTATAGCATTGAGCATGGTAAGAGATGTAGCAAAAGCAGTAGATGTTCCAGTTATTGGCATGGGAGGAATAACGACAGCATACGATGCTATAGAATTTATAATGGCGGGATCAGATGCTATACAGATTGGATCTGCTAATTTTATAAAACCTGATATATCTATGGATATATTAAAAGGAATAGAAGAGTTTATGGAAAATCAAGGAATAAAATCATTAGATGAGATAAGAGGAATAATTTAGGAGGGATTAATATGGCGATATCAGAAGATAAAATAATAGAAATTATGAGAGAAGCAGGAGCGTTGTTAGAAGGACATTTCTTACTTTCTTCAGGAAGACATAGCAATAAATATTGTCAATGCGCTAAATTACTTCAGTACCCAGATAAAGCAGCAGAAGTACTTTCAGCAGTTGTTGAAAAGCTTAAAGATTTGGATATAGATTTAGTAGTAGGGCCAGCTATGGGAGGAATAGTTGCTGCTTATGAGGTAGGAAGACAGTTAAATAAGCCAGCGATATTTACTGAAAGAGAAGATGGATTAATGACTCTTAGAAGAGGATTTGAAATTGACAAGGGACAAAAGATAATAATAATGGAAGATGTTGTAACTACTGGGAAATCTACAAAAGAGACTAAGAAAGTATTAGAGGCTTATGGTGGTGAAGTTCTAGGAGTAGCTTGTATTG
>JAUNVB010000005.1 GCA_030537835.1 Andreesenia angusta
GATAGCTTAAAAGTGTTCGGAGGTATTTTGTCTAAAAAAGGGTTGCCATTCCAAGCTGAAAACAAACAATAGATAATCCACACAAAAAATGATAGATTACCTGAAGGATGTTAACGTAGATTTAATTAGTATGAATAAGTACAAAGAAGTATATTATGATGAGATTTCGGAAGATATTGATAGAAGTGTTGGAACAAATTTGAAGAAAAAGGAACTTATTTTATATGAAAAAAATGATTTCTTTTGCAAAGTAGGAGTTATTCATTACACTTTCCTGATAAAACAAAAGCTCTCAAACCATTGTTAATTGTTTCTATGATTTAAAATGTTGGTATTTAAAATAAGACTATTTAAAACAAAAGATAATACATATTGGTCCAAATCCTGTAAAATATAATGTGCAAACAATAATCCCCAAGGGGTCCAATATGTCTTTATTCAATTATATAACAAATTTACTTGGTTTAAAAGATAATAATATAATATTTAATGATAATATAGAATCTGAGCAAATTAGAGGTATTACTTACAAGGTACTTTTTGCTAAACTTACCTATAAAGCTAATTCTTGTCCTTGTTGTAATGCTACTAGTAATTTAATTATTAAATATGGTACTAAGACTTCTAAAATTAAGCTACTCCCTTTAAATGGGAATCCTGCTATCCTTAATCTTAAAAAACAAAGATTCTTATGTAAAAAATGTAATCATACTTTTACTGCTAAAACTAATATCGTTGATCAGCATTGCTATATATCTAATATTGTTAAACAACATATCCTTAGCAATTTAACTAAGAAGATTAGCGAAAAAGATATTGCTTTTATGAATTATGTTTCTCATAGTACTGTTACTAGATGTATAGATAACGATTTTAAAAAGTTCTTACCAGATCTAGACTGTCTTCCTAAACAATTGTGCTTTGATGAGTTTAAGTCTACTAAGGATATTAAAGGTGCTATGAGCTTTGTATACTGCGATGCTGATACACATAAAATTATTGATATCGTTGAAACAGCTACGCTATATGCTTAGATACTTTAGAAAATTTAGACGAAAGACTAGGCTTAGGGTTAAATATGTTTGTATTGATATGTATAGGCCTTATGTTGAACTTATTAAAACTGTATTTCCTAATGCTAAAATTATATATGATAGTTTCCATATCGTTAATTTAATCAGCAGAGCTCTTACTAAAACTAGAATTAATTCTATGAAAAAATTCCCTATTAATTCTATGGAATACGAAAGATTAAAAAGATATTGGAAACTAATACAGAAAGACTCTAGTGATTTAGACTGTATAGAATACAAATATTTCCCTCATTTTAAAACCTGGAAATCCTCTAGAGATGTTGTAGAACAGTCTATAGAAGCTGATGAAGTACTTAAGTACAATTACAGGGTCTATCAAGTATTACTCTCTGACATAAAGAATAGAGATAGCAACATGTTAAGAAATCATTTAGAAAGCTTTAAATCAAGTCCATATATTAATACTTATATGTATATTGCTTTAAATACTCTTGTTAAAGACTTTGAATATGTTTCTAATGGTTGTATTGAAGGTATAAATAATTATATTAAAACACTTAAAAGAGTGGCTTTTAGCTACAAGAGTTTCTACCACTTCAAAAACAGAATATTAATATCTCAAAAAATGATATTCCCAAAGAAAAAGGACCAAGCTACTAAGTCTACCTTAGTTGCTTGATCCATAGTTCTTTATCGTTTATTTGTGCATTATACTTTTCAGATTATTTAACAACACTATTTGACAAAGAACCTTTTTAAACTAATCCTCAAACTTTTCCTTTATCTTATCAAATATACCTTTTTTATTATGCTTAGTTTCCTCGCCCATAGCTTCGGCGAACTCTCTTAATTTATCCTTTTGTTCCTCATTCATCTTCTTAGGAGTTATTATCTTGACTTTTACATATTGATCTCCAGGTTTTCCAGTTCTTACATTCTTAATACCTTTATTTCTAAATCTAAATACTGTTCCTGTCTGGGTACCCTCTTTTATATAATAATCCATATCCCCATTAAGAGTCGGTATCTTTATATCTCCACCTAATGCTGCAATAGTAAATGGTATAGATATCTCACATCTTATATCGTCATTATCTCTAGTAAATATATCATGAGGAAGAACATTTATATGGACTAGAAGATCCCCTCTAGGTCCACCCTTCTCTCCAAGCTCTCCTTCCTCTCTCAATGGGATATAGGCACCAGTATAAACTCCAGCAGGAATATCTATATTAAATATCTTAGTCTTTCTCTCT
Organism: Andreesenia angusta; assembly: GCA_030537835.1. Classification (GTDB taxonomy): domain Bacteria; phylum Bacillota; class Clostridia; order Tissierellales; family Gottschalkiaceae; genus Andreesenia; species Andreesenia angusta_A. Next base: position 2,291 of record JAUNVB010000005.1, read on the forward strand.
TTTCCACTACCATGACATTTAGTACAAGGCTCTTCAATTATCTCTCCTACACCATGACAAGTATTACAAACAGCCGTTCTAACCATCTGTCCAAAAGGAGTCCTCTGAACCTGTTGAACCTCTCCAGTACCATGACATGTAGGACAGACCTTTTTCTCTGTACCAGGCTTTGCTCCAGAACCCTTACATTTAGAGCATTCTTCATCTCTAGTAACACTTATCTCTTTTTTCGTACCAAAGACAGCCTCCTCAAAAGTCAGATTAATAGCTTTCTCTATATCAGCACCTTTTCTAGGTCCTCTTCTCCTTCTTCTGCCACCACCAAACATATCTCCAAATATATCGCCAAAGATATCTTCAAATCCTCCAAAATCACCCGTAGAGAATCCATCAAAACCTCCAAAGCCTCCTTGGCCACCATTTAATCCATCATGTCCAAATCTATCATATACTTCTCTTTTTTCCTTATCAGAGAGCACTTCATAGGCTTCACTAACTTCTTTAAAATTCTTCTCAGCTTCCTCATCACCTGGATTTAAGTCTGGATGGTATTTTTTCGCTAATTTTCTATAAGCTCTCTTTATTGTCTGCTCATCAGCATTCTTTTCAATACCAAGAACTTCATAATAATCTCTCTTACTCATATACACCACCCTTTTCACTATAACAATGAAATATCAAAGCCCTAGAGCTTTGATATTTCATATTATTTATATTATTTATCTTCCTTTTCATCAAATTCCGCATCTATTACATCTTCATCATCAGATTTTGCTTCTCCACTCTCTTGCTGAGCCTGTTGTTCCTTAGCTGCCTCTTCATAAAGCTTTTGAGAAATACCATGGAATTCATTCATAAGAGCTTCCTTCTTAGCTTTAATATCCTCTATATCATCACCCTCTAGAGCAGTCTTTAACTCCTCTAATTTAGCTTCAACAGCAGATTTTTCATCATCAGAAATCTTGCCCTCTAAATCTTTAAGAGTCTTCTCTGTCTGATACATTAACGAATCAGCTTCATTCTTAACCTCTACCGATTCCTTATTCTTCTTATCTTCCTCTGCAAATTGCTCCGCTTCTCTAACTTTCTTCTCAATCTCATCTTCAGATAGATTAGTTGAAGCAGTTATAGTTATCTTCTGCTCTTTTCCAGTTCCTAAATCCTTAGCAGAAACATTAACTATACCATTAGCATCAATATCAAAACTAACCTCTATTTGAGGAATTCCTCTTGGTGCAGGAGCAATACCAGTCAATTGGAATCTACCTAAACTAGTATTCCCATCAGCCATTTCACGCTCACCTTGTAATACATGAATATCAACAGCAGTTTGATTATCCGCTGCAGTAGAGAATATCTGACTCTTTCTTGTAGGAATAGTAGTATTTCTCTCTATAAGTCTTGTACAAACTCCCCCAAGAGTCTCTATACCTAATGATAATGGAGTAACATCAAGTAATAATAAATCCTTAACCTCTCCAGATAATACCCCACCTTGTATAGCTGCACCTAATGCAACAACTTCATCAGGATTAACACCTTTATAAGGGTCTTTTCCTGTTATCTTCTTAACCTCTTCTTGAACTGCAGGTATTCTAGTAGAACCTCCTACTAATATAACTTTATCTATATCAGAAGCCGATAGACCTGAATCAGACATAGCCTTTCTAACTGGCTCCATAGTTTTTTCTACTAATTTACTAGATATCTCCTCAAACTTAGCTCTCGAAAGATCTATATCTAAATGCTGAGGACCTTCCTGAGTAGCAGTAATAAATGGTAGATTTATATTAGTATTAACAGAAGAAGATAATTCCTTCTTAGCTTTCTCAGCTGCTTCTTTTAATCTTTGAAGTGCCATCTTATCATTTCTTAAATCTATACCTTTTTCCTTCTTAAATTCCTCTGCAATATAATCTACAACTACCTGATCAAAATCGTCTCCACCTAAGTGATTATCTCCACTAGTCGCAATAACATCGAATACTCCATCTCCAAGCTCTAATATAGATACATCAAAAGTACCCCCACCTAGGTCGAATAACATTATCTTATGATTCTCTTCATCCTTATCTAATCCATAAGCAAGTGCTGCCGCAGTAGGCTCATTTATTATTCTCTTAACATCAAGTCCTGCTATTCTTCCAGCATCCTTAGTAGCCTGTCTCTGGCTATCAGAAAAATAAGCTGGAACAGTTATAACAGCCTCCTTAACTTCTTCACCAAGATATGCTTCAGCATCTGCTTTTAATTTCTGTAAAATCATAGCCGATATATCCTGTGGTGTATAATCTTTTCCATTTATATTATTTTTATGATCAGAACCCATATGTCTCTTTATAGACATAACTGTTCTCTCAGGGTTTGTCACTGCTTGTCTCTTAGCTGTCTCTCCTACTAATCTCTCTCCATCTTTAGTAAAAGCAACTATAGATGGTGTAGTTCTATTTCCTTCAGTATTTGCAATAACTACCGGTTCTCCACCTTCCATAACTGCAACACATGAATTTGTTGTACCTAAGTCTATTCCTATTACTTTACTCATATTAAACTCCTCCAATTCATAAATTATTTTATCTATATCAGTATTTAACTTATTTTCATATTATTTTGAAACAACAACCATACTCGGTCTTATAACTCTATCCTTCATCTGATAACCTTTTTGAAAGACTTCAGTTACAATATTAGAATCATGATCATCAGATTCGACCATTTGTATCGCATTGTGATAATTCGGGTCAAAAGGCTTATTAATTGCCTCTATCTCCTTAACATCTTCTGTATCTAGAACATTCAATAATTGTTTTTGTATAAGCTTTACTCCTTCTAAAAAGCCATCATCTTCATTTCCATTTTTCATCTCTTCCTCAACTGCCCTATCAAAATTATCGAGCACAGGAAGCAGTTTTTCCACTAAATCAGCAGAAGCGAATTTCACAATCTCCATTTTCTCTTTCTCTACTCTCTTTCTATAATTATCAAAATCCGCCTGCAATCTCAAAACTCTATTATTCTTTTCTTCCAATTCTTTTTTTAATTCATCCAATTCAGTACTTTCTTCATCTATATCTTCTTTCTCTTCTTCCATATTATCCTTTATATCTTCTGCAATATCTTCAATTTCTTCAATCATCTCTTCTTTATCCTTCTTCAATTCAATACCTCCAATCCTCTATTTAAGAAGATAAGTCTTTATAATTCTATTTAAATCTTCTGTCAATGCTTTTATAATATACATAACTTTCTGATAATCCATTCTCGTAGGTCCAACTAGTCCAATCTTACCAACAGTTTCTCCACCAGCTCTATAGACAGATTTAACTACAGTGAGTTCCTTCATCTCTTCATCCTTATTCTCACTGCCTATAGTGAATTCAATATCCGAATCCATACCCATTCCATCATTTAAAAGATTAGCTATTCTATTCTTATCATCTACGAATTCCAAAAACTCCTTAGCTTTTGTAATATCATCAAAATCTAAATAGTCTAATGCATTCGTAACACCTTCAAAATAGATATCTTTCTTCTGCTGATTATTAACTGTATTCAAAATAGCTGGGACTAATTTATTTGCCAATGAATTTTTCCCTACTCTACTCATCTCTTCTTCAACTATATTTTCTTCAACCTCATTAAACTTTTTCCCTTGAAGCTTTATATTCAGAAAATTATTTATCAAATTTATCTCATCTTCTGTTATCTCTTCATTCAAAGTGAAAATATCACTCTGAATTACCTTAGTATTAGATATCAAAAGCACCATTATCTTCTCTCTATCTATTAATATCAATTGTACTTTCTTTATCTTAGGACTTGTATTTTCTGGCGATATTACTATAGCTGTATAACTAGTAGTTCTCGACAGAACTTTTATGGCTTCTTGAAGAAGAACTTCTAAATGATTTATTTCTCCACTAACTAGATTTATTAAACTAGAGTTTCTTTGGAAGCTATTATCCTCTATATAAGGTAGAATCTGATTAACATACAGTCTATATCCTTTATCCGCAGGAATTCTACCTGCAGATGTATGAGGTTGGACTAGATAGCCCATATCTTCCAAATCTGACATCTCATTTCTAATAGTAGCAGAGCTGACTCCAAGATTCGAATCCTTAGATATCGTCCTAGAACCTACAGGCTCTCCCGTCAATATATATTTTTTTATGACTGCATGGAGAACTTGTTTCTTTCTTTCATCAAGCTCCATCATAATCACATCCTATTTCTTTTATTAGCACTCACTCTTCGCGAGTGCTAACTCCATGTATACTATATTACCATCTTATTTGAGAAAATGCAATAGGTTTTTAAAAATTCTTTTATCTATCTCAAAAAATCCATAAAAACTTGATTTGCCAAGTCGAATCCCTTATCTGATAAATAGATTCTATCTTTATCTTCTATTAATAATCCATTTTCTTTATTCTTATCAAGAATATCTCCATATATATATCTTATATCTTTACCATATCTTTTCTTAAACTCAGATTTAACTATACCTTCATTCAATCTCAATCTCAATATAGAATATTCCGATATCTCTTCTTTTAAATCAATTTCTTCTATAGTATTAGAATCTATAGGAAGATTAAAAGAATTAATAGAATCAAAATAATCTTCAAAATTATCCATATTATTATATCTTTTCCCATCAATATTACTAGCTGCCGAAAGACCAAGCCCTATATAAGGTTCTACATTCCAATATATGAGATTATGTTTAGATTCAAAGCCCGTTTTAGAAAAATTAGAAATCTCATATTGATAATATCCATTTTCTTCTAATATATTCTTTCCAATATGATACATATCTCTTTCAATATCTTCTGTAGGAAGATTTAGCTTTCCATTTCTTTCCATTTCATAAAACGGCGTGTTTTCTTCTATTTTTAAAGCATAAAATGACATATGATTTACTCCTAATTTAGATATTACTTCTATATCATTTTTTATATTTTCTATTTTCTGATTTGGAAGACCAAAAATTAAGTCTACAGAAATATTTTCAATATACCTTTTTACAGTTTTAATACTTTCAATTGCAATTTTAGCATTGTGAACTCTCCCTATAGATTTTAAAATATTATCGTCTAAAGATTGAACCCCCAACGAGATTCTATTTATACCTGCATTTTTATAATCTGAAATTTTACTTTCATCTATGCTTCCAGGATTTACTTCTATAGTTATTTCTTCAAAGTTTTCTTTATTATTTTTTTCATAAATTTTTTCTAAAATTTCTACTATATATTCACTTTCAATAGACGAAGGTGTTCCACCACCAATAAATATCGTTTTAGAATTTTTAAAATTTTCTTTACCATATAAATCTATCTCTTTTTTTAAATATTTTATATATTTTTCTACATATTTTTCTTTATTTGTAAAAGAATTAAAATCGCAGTATTTACATTTACTTTCACAAAAAGGTATATGTATATAAATTCCTTCCATAAATACCCTACTACTCAAGGAGTAGATCTCCCTTCTTTTGTATTTTTATTTCTAATTTTTATTAGTCTTTTTTTCTTATATTTTAGAACTTGTTCAATCTTAACATATCCAAACCCTTTTATATCTAAGTCTATTCTATCAAATATATTATAATACATATTTTCATGATTAATATATTTTAATTTTAAATAAAATAAAAGACCAGTTATTTGGGCTGTCCCCATAAAGTTGGACCAAGATTATTTTTTCACAAAAAAATAAGACATATTGTTCCAAATCCTGTAAAATATAATGTACTAAACAATAATCCCAGGAGATCCAATATGTCCTTATTCAATTATATAACAAATTTTCTTGGTTTAAAAGAAGATAACGATTTCAAGCAATCCTTACCGGATATATAGTACTTGCCTAAACATTTATGCTTTGATGAATTTAAGTCCGCTTTGGAAACTAATATATAAAGACTCTAGTAATTTAGACTATATAGAATACAAATATTTCCCTCATTTTAAAACTTGGAAATCCTCTAATAATCTTGTAGAACAGTCTATAGAAGCTGATGAAATACTTAAGTACAATTACAAGGTTTATCAAGTATTACTTTCTGATATAAAGAATAGAGATAGCAATGTCTTAAAGAAAGATTTAGAAATTTTTAAATCAAGTCCTTATATTAATACTGCTTTAGATTGTAAGTATTCTAATGGCTATATTGAAGGTATAAATAATTATATTAAAGTATTATAAAAAGTAGCTTTTGGCTACAAGAGTTTCTATAACTTTAGAAACAGAATATTAATATCTAAAAAATTATATTTCCAATGAAAAAGGACCAAGCTACTAATTCTACCTTAGTTGCTTGATCCATATTACTTTATTATTTATTTCTGTATTATTCTTTGCAGATCATTAACAACACTATTTTACAAAGAACCTTACTTCCCTTCATTTTTTCTCTTCATTCTAAAATAAATTTTCATCAATACATATCCAGATATAATTAATATAATAGAATATAATATAACAGGTATTAAAAATACTAATGGTATAGATAAGCTTCCTAGAACATGTCCTAATTGATCATTCATATTATCTCCTCCTAAAAGTTAGAACGGAAAATTATCGTTCTGCCAATGTCCATTAGAATTTGCAAAAAGTTTTATCCAAAGTCTACCATTGTAAATATTAACACCTAACTGCGAAATATTTACTCTAATTGCATACCAAGCATTTGTAGGATTTGCCCATCCTGTTACATACCCTTTAGTGTCTTCCGTATATGTTCCTCCTACCACTTGAACATTATATCCATATTGAGATGTTATCATTGCCTTTCCAGTAGCCGTATTCTTTTTATAATCTGCATAAAATGACATATTTACAAGCACTGCATGCTTGACTACCTTTATACTTTTTACTGTTGATATTGCTCTTGGCGAATAATTATAAACTGGTTCTGTTTTCTCTATACAATAGGAACCATCAGGATAAACAGTTTTACTATAATTTTCAGTTGATATTTGTGGCTTTAAATCTTTATATTCTGGTTTAAATGAATCCCAAATTTCTCCATCTTTTAATTTTTCAATTAATCGAATTATAGTATCTTCATCTGTTCCATCTTTTCTGAGATCTTCTTCTAGTGATTTAAGTTCATCTTCTGTAAAGCTATCTCCTTTAACTTCGGACTTAACTTCAGTTAAGTCCGAAGCCAATGAAATATTCGCAACGCTAGTTCCCGCTATTATAGATGCTAATACTAGTGATGTAGATATGCACTTGATTTTACGTTTCATAATTATTTCCTCCTCCTCTATTGTAATTATATTTTTCTTTTGTTACAATTATATTATACATGTTTATTTAAGGAAATTGTTTTTTTTTGATTATTTTGTTTAATTTTTGATTATTCGGCAATAAATTATTTTTTAAAGGAGTAATTTATGTTACATATTTTAGTTTGTGACCCAGATAAAAATTTTACTAAATATTTAAAAAGCTTATTACAAATTTATTTTTATAAACTCGATTATGATACAGATATAAAAATTTTTAACAATGGAGAGAGTTTCTTAGATTTTTATTTTAAAAATAACCAAAAAATAGATCTAATTATTTCAGAGGTTGATATTTCCGATTTTTCTATTAGAAAACTAATAAGTACTGTTAGAATTTCAGATGAAAATCTTCCAATAATACTTATAACTAATAATTATAAAGAAATTTATAATTTAGTTGAATTCAAACTAACAAATTACATAATTAAAGATAATTTTTCTTCAAAAAAAGAAAAACTTTTAATGCAAATTGAAGATATTCTTTCCGAAAAAATATCTATAAAAATAAAGATGGGTCATAACCTTTCAAAATACTGTATTTCAGATATAATGTATTTTCAAATTGAAAATAGAAAAATATATATGTATTTATTTTTCGAAAGAAAAATTTTTGTTTCTTATCGTTCTTTAAAAGAATTAAAAAGATATCTAGATAATTCATTTTTTAAATTTGCAAATGAATATAGTTTAGTAAATGAAAATAATATAATTTCCATAAAGAATAATATAATTTCAATGAAAAATGGCGATTCTATTACAATATCTAGACGAAACAAAGCTTATTTTAAAGATATTTAATTGGTTCCATTTTAATAATTGTATTTTAAATTTAAAAAAAGAGAGGTTATTCCTCTCTAAATAATTTTATATCTTTTTTATTTTTGTATTATATCTTTTCACTTTTATTATTACAGTATGAATAAATTATTGACATTATGGCTTTTGCTGATATTATCATACTTTTTTCATTTAATATGAATTTAGGATGGTGGTGGGGATAGTATTTCCCATCATCTGGCATTCCACCTACAAATAAAAATATTCCTTTTGTATTTTTTAAATAGTTTGTATAATCTTCTGATGGAGCAATTGGTGGTATTAAAACTACATCTTTTAATTCTTCTATATTTGCATTTTTTAAAGTTTTTACTGCTCTTTTCATTACTTCTGTATCGTTTATAAGTGGCGGATGATTGTCTTTATAGTTTAAAATACAATCAACTCCATATGTTGCTTCTAGACCTTTTGTCATCATTTTTATATTTTTTTCTATAATTTTTTTATTTTCATAAGACATAGCTCTTACATTGCCTTCTATTGTAACTGAATCTTTTATTATATTGTCAGTACCTTTTGCATCGAAAGAACCAATAGTCACAACTCCCATATCAAATGGACTTAGTCTTCTGCTGACTATGGTTTGTACATTCATTACAAATGACGCTCCTGCAACTATGGGATCATTTGCTTGATTAGGTAAAGAACCATGACCGCCTTTTCCATTTATTTTTAGACAAAAATATGCATTCCCTGATTGAGCCGCTTTAGGATTGTAAAATATTTTTCCCGTTTCCATATCGACCATTATATGAACTCCAAAGATAAAGTCTAAATCATCTATAAATCCTGATTTAATTATTGTTTTAGCACCACCTGGCATTACTTCTTCTGCTGGTTGATGAATTATCTTTATAGTTCCTGAAAGTTCTTCTTTTATTTCTGTTAAAACTTTTGCAACAACCATTAAATACGCCGTATGAGCATCATGACCACATGCATGCATAGCTCCATTATCTGAAGCATAGGGTAGTCCTGTTTCCTCTTTTATAGGAAGAGCGTCAAAATCGGCTCTTATTCCTATTGTTTTTCCTCTATTTTTACCTTTTATACTTACAATAATTCCATTTTCTCCACCTATATTAGTTTTTATATCATCTATATTTAGATTTTTGTAGTATTCTTCAATAAATAAAGCAGTTTTTTCTTCTTTATAGGAAAGCTCTGGATTTCTGTGTATATACCTTCTAAGACTTATCATTTCATCTTCATATTTTTCTAAAAGTTTAAATGCTTTTTCAATCATGATCCCACTCCTCTATATCTATTATAAAAGACTAAAGGGTTTACCTTTAGTCTTTTAATCTAATTATCATCATATTTTAATACTGTCAAGAAAGCTTCCTGAGGAACTTCAACATTACCAATCTGTCTCATTCTCTTCTTTCCTTCTTTCTGCTTTTCTAATAATTTCTTCTTTCTAGAAATATCTCCACCATAACATTTAGCTAAAACATCTTTTCTAAGAGCTCTTACCGTCTCCCTTGCAATTATCTTCCCACCAATAGCTGCCTGAATAGGTACAGCAAATTGATGTCTCGATATTACATCTTTCAATTTCTCCACAATATGTCTTCCTCTTTCATAAGCCTTAGACTCATGAACTATCATAGAAAAAGCATCTACTAATTGCTCATTTATCAATATATCTAATTTAACTAATTCAGACTTCTTATATCCTTTAATATCATAATCGAGTGAAGCATATCCCTTAGTCCTAGACTTTAATGCATCAAAAAAATCATAAACGACTTCATTAAGAGGTAGATCGTATTTCAAATTGACTCTCGTCTCTTCTAAATAGACCATATCTTTGAATTCCCCTCTTCTATTCTGACATAATTCCATTATTGCCCCTACATAATCAGTAGGAGTCATTATAGATGCTTCAACTATCGGTTCTTCCATATAATCTATCTCCGTAATAGGTGGTAAATTAGTAGGATTTTGTATCATCATCTCTTCTCCTGAATTCTTAACGACTCTATATATAACTGATGGTGCTGTAGTAATTATATTTAAATCAAATTCTCTTTCAAGTCTTTCCTGAATTATCTCCATATGAAGAAGACCTAGAAAACCACATCTAAATCCAAAACCTAGAGCTGCTGAATTCTCAGCCTCAAAAGTAAGTGCTGCATCATTTACTTGAAGCTTTTCTAAAGCCTCTCTAATATCGTTATACTCTTCACCCTCAGCTGGATATATTCCTGAATAAACCATAGGTGTAACCGCCTTATAGCCAGGCAATGCCTCTGCAGTTGGATTATCCTTTTCAGTAACCGTGTCCCCAACTCTAGCATCTTTAACATTCTTTATACTAGCCGCTATATATCCAACATCTCCCGCTGAAAGCGTAGGAACTGGTATATGCTTTGGTGAGAATATCCCAACCTCTACTACCTCAAAAGTCTTATCAGTAGCCATCATCTTTATCTCCATACCAGATTTAACTTCACCTTCAAATACTCTTACCATAGCTATTACACCTCTATAAGCATCGTAATAAGAGTCGAATATTAGAGCCTTCAAAGGTGATTTAGAATCTCCTATAGGCGAAGGCACTTTCTCTACAACCGCTTCTAATACATCTTCTATATTAAGTCCTTCTTTTGCAGATATAAGTGGTGCATCATCTGCTTCAAGGCCTATTACATCTTCTATCTCCGCCTTTATCTCATCCGGTCTAGCACTAGGAAGATCTATCTTATTTATAACAGGTATTATCTCTAAATCTTGTTCTAATGCTAGATATACATTTGCTAAAGTTTGAGCTTCTATTCCCTGTGCAGCATCTACTACTAAAATCGCTCCTTCACATGCTGCAAGAGATCTTGATACCTCATAATTAAAGTCCACATGCCCTGGCGTATCTATTAAATTCAAATAATACTCTTGACCATCTTTAGCAGTATAGACCAATTTAGTAGTCTGTAATTTTATAGTTATTCCTCTTTCTCTTTCAAGATCCATATTGTCTAATAATTGATCTTGCATCTCTCTTTTCGACAATGTCCCTGTAGTCTCTATCAGTCTATCAGCCAATGTCGATTTCCCATGATCTATATGTGCTATTATCGAAAAATTTCTTATTCTATCCTGCTTACTCAATATTTAATCGTCCTTTCTTTTAAAAAGCTCTTCTAACAATTATCTAAACAATTATATCATGAAAACAAATTTTAAAAAAGTAAATAAAAAACAGCCTGAACACTGTCCAAGCTGATATTCTATTTAGCTAATTCCTCTATTCTATTAAATGGATAATACCTAAGTCCTGCTCTACCGACTATCTCAGATGAATCTATTAACCCAAGACTTCTGCTATCCTTACTCGCTCCAAACGCTCTATTATCTCCTAAAACGAATACCTTGCCCTCAGGTACATTCCATTCATCACCTTGATGAGTCTCAGTATAAGAGCCTGGTTCTATATAATCTTCTTTTAAAACTTCTCCATTCAATATGACTTTCCCATCTCTTATCTTGATATTATCTCCAGGAATCCCAACGATTCTCTTAATATATTCAGTGTTTTCACGATCAGGAGCGTGTAGAGTGATTATATCTCCTCTTTTTGGCTCTTTTAATCTATATACTATCTTGTTCACAAATATTCTATCATTTTCATGTAGTGTCGGGAACATAGACGAACCTTTAACCAAAGTACTATTGAATAAAAATGCTTTTACAAAAAAAAGATATTACTAAAGCTATTACTATACTCTTTATCCACTCTTTAATATTTTCTTTACCAGCTTCACTCATTTCACATTACTCCTAACTTTTAAAAGCATTATATCTTTCATATATCTAAAATAGATTATATAATAATTCATAAAAAACTTCAATATTTTGTATAAAATATCCTTATTATTATAATCATTTTTCTTGATTTTATCTCAACTTCATGGTAGAATAAACTTTGTTGATTGGACATGGGAGGTGAGATTTAATGGCAAATATTAAATCGGCAAAGAAGAGAATAAAAGTAATAGAAACAAAAACAGGTTTCAATAAATCAAAGAAATCTGCTATAAAAACATATATAACTAAATTCGAAGCTGCTCTTGACGATAATAAAATAGATGAAGCAAAAGAATTATTAAAAACTATTGAGAAAAAATTAGCTCAAGCAGGAGCAAAAAACACTATACACAAAAAAGCTGCATCAAGAAAGATCAGTCGTTTAACTAAGAAACTTAATAATGCTATATAGTCTAAAGACCTCTTCAAATAACGAGGTCTTTTTTATTCGTATTTTTCTATACTGACTATCAATTTCTCAAGGCCTAAATTTTCATCTATTCTACCAGTCTTCAATTCAAAATCAAATTTAGCACAATCTTCAATAATCTTTTTAAGACTCTCTAATCTAAAATTCTTAGACTGATTAATCAATTTATTCATTATAAAATCATATCTTATATTCATCTTATTCTTTATCATAGTCTGACTATAACCTTCATTTTTATATATTTTAGTCATATATATCAATCTAAATTGTCTAGATATCATATGTAGTATTATAGGGACTACACCGCCTGTTTTTAACATATTTTCCAAGTTTTCAATCGCCGATTTTATATTCCTCTCTCCTAGACTATCTACTAAATTGAATATATTACTCTGTAAAGACTTAGTAATAGTCTTTTCTATATCTATTCTCTCTACTACTTTTCTATCTTCTAAATAATTTATAAGTTTAATCAATTCATTTTCAAGGCTTAGCAAGCTCATATCATTATCACTATCAAAATAACCAGTATATTCTATTATCAATTCTATATTTCCACTATTAATCTCTTTACCCGATTCTCCTAAGTATTTCTCAATCCACCTTATAATTTCTCTATCATTTAATTTATTCAATTCAATTATCTGAGCATTTTTCTTAAAATCTTTAATAAGTTTCCTTCTACCATCTAATTTTTCAATATTCTGAATAAAGATTAAGATACTCTGATTATTAGGATTCTTAATATATTCTATTAATTTCTGTTCATCATTATTTTCTTTTTGTTTTCTATTTATAATATTAAAATCTTCTACTATTACAATTTTCTTATCTGCCATAAACGGAAGGGTCTCATTTGCATTTAATACATCTTCTAAATTTGCATTATTTCCATCTATATATATATAATTAAGACTTTCATATTCTTTTGATATGAATTTCTTCTTAGTCTCTTCTATTAAAAAATTTATTAAAAATTTTTCTTTCCCAAAGAACAGATAAACGGGATGTGGTGATTTTAATTGCTTTAAATAATCTCTATAATTCATATTCATCTCTCCAGATACTTTTATCAGATAAAATTATATCATAATTTCGATATATTTTCTTTAATTCATAGATTATAAAAATAAATGATAGAGTATTTATTAGAACAATATATCCATATTCTTCTATCCTATCTTTAAAGCCGTATTTTAAATATGATTTCGTCCTCATATTCCCATCTCTATCTATTTCTATACTTATATTTCCTAATAAATCGTTTCTCAAAACTCTCGCTCTAATATCTTCATATCTTGTTAAAACTTCCTCACTAGGATGAGAATATCTATTCTCAACCCCTGATTGAATTACTATAATTTCCGGCTCTATTTTCTGAAGAAGCTCTTTAGATGATGATGTATTACTCCCATGATGTGGTGATTTTAATATATCTACCTTAGGTAATTTCATATCTATTAATCTCTTCTCTCCTTCAATTTCTATATCTCCTGTAAAGAATACTTTTCTCTTATTTCCATATAATAGGGCTAATAGAGATTTTTCATTTTCCGACTCTAAACTCTTAAGTCTCTGATCCGGTGGTATTAGCAATAATCTATTCTTCCCTAATTTTAACTCTTTAATATCTTTTAATAATACTATATCTATATCTTTAGTCCTAGCCTCATTGAATAATTCAATATTCTTTTTCTCCATCTTAGGGCTATGACCTATATATATCTTATCTACCCCTATATCTTTGATTATCGCTTTAGCATCTCCCATATGATCTGAGTCAAAATGAGATATTATGAGTCCATCTATATTCCTAATATCATTTTTAATCAAATAGTCTACTATATTCCTCTCTCCAGTATCTATTAAATACTTAGTATTTCTATATTCTATCAGACTAGCATCTCCCTGACCTATATCTATGAATTTTATATATATATTCTGATCTAAGATACTGAATGAAAAAGATATGATTATAGATATGATAATTAGATTGAATACTATTCTATTCAATTTCTCAGGAAAAGTTTTATAATCAATTAGTCCTATAATTATGAAGATTATAAAATAGATTATTAAGAATTCAGAAAAATTTGGACTTTTAAGTTTAAAGCTATCTATATGAAAAAAATCTAATATCAAATTCATTATATTCAATGATCTATTAGCTAATTTAAATAATATAATAGCAATTCGATTTGAAATTCTACTAATAAATAGACCAAATATCGAAAAGTAAAAAGCTAAAGTGAAGGGAAATATACCAAATATATTAGAAAAGAAATGAGATATGGACAGATTGTTGAAATAGTAGATTGAAATAGGATAGGTCCCCAATAATATGCTAAGAAATATTCCTACACTAGTCTTAAAATCATATATATTTTTTAATCTTGGTAAGATTATATATATAGAAATGACTCCTAAGAAACTCAATTGAAAGCTCAGACTTAAAAACCAGAGTGGTCTAAATATCAATAAGATATAGCCAATAGCCGATACTATATTAAGACTATCGACCCTTCTTTCTAATAATTTTCCAGATACTATTCCTAATAAAAGTAAAAAGGCTCTAATTGAAGAGATTGGCATATCTATTAATAGAATATATATGAAAATTATTAATAGAGCTATTATTTCAGAACTCCTCTTATTTAAAATAGTCTTAGATAATAATTTATATATGAATATATAGATAAGTCCTATATGAAAGCCAGATATAGCTATTAAATGACCGAGTCCTAGATCATTTATTTTCTCCCTATCTTTTTCTTCTATAAATGATTTATCTCCAGTAAAAGCAGATTTCATTAAATTGCTATTTTTCTTATCCTCTATTCTATCAAAGCTCTTATCTATAATATCTTTAAATTTCATTTGATAATAGATAAGCCTACTCATATCCTTGCCGACTATCTGAAATTTATTTAAATCTATTTCAGTATATATATAATCGGATTTTAAATAATCTCTATAATTGAATGTCTTAGGATTTCTATTCCTATCAGGAAGTCTTATCTTACCTTCTATTCTAATTATTTGACCTGGATATAGATTTATTTTCTCTTTAGAATTGATCAAAGTTTTTTCTCTTTTCTTTAGACTTTTCGCAATAAATCTAGTACTATATTTCGAATCTAAAGTCCTTAAAACTAAAAAATCTCCTTTTATTTCATTTCTATATCGTCTTGCATTTAATTTACTATCTAAGACTATATCTTCTGAATCATTTAAATACTTATTTATTAAATTGGAATTTGAATAATCTGAATTGAAATTTAATCCGAGTAAAAATATTAATCCAAATATCATAAAAAAAAGTAAATCTCTTTTCCCACTCTCTTTATCTAATTGATATTTGATTTGAACTATTATAATGCTGAGAAAAATTATTGAAATTTTTAATATGAGTTTTAAAATTGCATCCGATATGAATAATCTTGAATTTAAATTCTTAAAGCTTAAAATTGCAATTATTTTTAAAATGAATAATTTTAAAAAAGGTCTTTTGAATTATATCACCTCTGATTATAATATCTAAAGCTCAGTATATCAGTTTACTCTATTCTTATCAAGTTATATACTCAATATCGCTATTTTATTATATTTATTCAAATAAAAAAGACATGTAATCATATACATGCCTTTTTCTCATTGATTATTGATTTCCTAGGGTTGCAACCATAATTGCCTTTATAGTATGCATTCTATTCTCTGCTTCATCAAAGACAACCGATTGTTCTCCTTCAAATACCTCATCAGTTACTTCTAATTCTTCCATACCATATTTTTCTTTTATATCTTTCATAACATCGGTTCCAAGATCATGAAAAGCCGGTAGACAATGCATGAAAATGGCTTCTTCATCTGCCTTTGCCATTACTTCTGAATTCACCTGATAATCCTTTAGAAGATTTATTCTATCTTCATACATATCTTCTTCACCCATAGATACCCAAACATCTGTATATATAACATCCGCATCATTAACTGCTTCATCTATAGACTCTGTAAATAATAATGATGCATTATTCTCCTCTGCTATAGATTCAGCCTCTTTTATCAATTCCTCTTCAGGAAAAAGAGATTTAGGTGCAGCGATTCGAAAGTCCATACCAAATTTTGCAGCTCCTATCATCAGTGAATTAGCCATATTATTTCTTCCATCTCCAAGATAAGCAAATTTAATGCCTTTTAGATAGCCTTTATGCTCTCTTATAGTCAGAAAATCGGCTAATATCTGAGTTGGATGGAATTTATCAGTAAGACCATTCCAAACCGGTATACCTGAGTACTTCGCTAATTCTTCAACAGTCTCATGTGAAAATCCTCTAAATTCTATTCCATCAAAAAGTCTTCCTAAAACTCTCGCCGTATCTTTAACCGATTCTTTTTTTCCTAATTGTATATCGTCCTTTCCAAGATATTCCGGATATGCTCCTTCATCATTAGCAGCTACTACAAAAGAACATCTAGTCCTAGTAGATGGCTTTTCAAAAATCAATGCTATATTTTTTCCTTTTAAATTCTGTGGTCTTATACCTGCATACTTTAACTTTTTTAGATTTTCTGCTAAATCTATTAAATACTCTAGTTCAGCACTTGTGAAATCGAGCAATTTAAGAAAAGATCTGCCTTTTAGATTAAGCAAATTCATCACTCCTGATCTAATAAATTATTTTTAATTTACAATTCCCAAGATTCAAGCTTTTCTCTATCTAATAGAGTTATGTTTTTTCCTGAAACTTCTATTATATCTGATTCAACAAAACTAGTCATTATTCTACTAGCCATCTCTCTACTTATTCCAACTAGACTAGCTAGATCTGTTCTACTTATTCCTATATTAAAAGATGTTCCATTTCTCAATTCAATTTTATAATAGTCTTCAAATCTCAGTATTTCTTTTGCAACTCTGCTATAAGAATCTTCTGTAGATAATTCCTTAACTCTTTCTGAACAAAAATCTAAATTTCTATACAATTCTTTTATAAAATTCTGAGCTAATCTGAAGTCTTCTTTCATCTTCTCATTCATCAAATCTAACGGTATAGCAACCGTTACGATTTCACTTACAGTCTTTACCGAAAGATGTAATCTCTCATCTGGAAATAAGCCAGTATTGCCTATAATATCTCTTATCCCTCTTAAGCAGATTACTGCTTCTCTTTCATCGCCTAGATCTTTATAGAGTTTTACTAGTCCATCTAATATTACATATAAGTATTTAGACTCTTCCTTTTCTGAAATAATAACTTTATTTTTTGGAAATTTTCTTATCTCCATGCTCTCAAATAAATCTTCTAATACTTCTGGCTTCAGTCCTTTAAACATATCTACATAAGTTAAGTCTATATCTTCTTTTTGTAAATTAAACCTGAATTTTAATCTCGATTTTACTATCAATACAATCACCTCAAATATATTTCTTCAACTTTAATTATAATGTTAAAATTATAATTAATTTATCCTATATTATTAAGAATATCATAAATGGGTATATATAGATAGACATATATTTTAAGAAAGGAAGAAAATTATTATGAATATGAAAGCTTTAATAAAAATTAAACTACCAGATAATGTAAATAAAGAAGTTCCTATTGGAACTACGATTAAAGATATATTAGATGAAAAAGCTCTGTCATTAGATGGAGATAATTATATTATTGCTGCAATAGTAAATGGTAAAGCAGTAGAACTTTTTACTCCAATATACGCTGATTCTGAAATAAAGCCTATTAGAGTTCTTGATAGAATAGGATATGCTATATATGCTAGAAGTTTGAACTATCTAGCAGTAATAGCAGCAAGCCAAGCCTTCGAAAAAGTAAAAGTCAGAATTGAACATTCTATAAATAATGAAATCTATGGCAAGCTCCATATAGGGAGGAAATTAACAGAGGAAGATGTCGATCTTTTAAATAAAACCATGCATTCTATAGTAGAAGAAGATCTTCCTATAGAAAAGGTTAAAGTTTTAAAAACTGTTGCTGAGAGCATATTTAAATCTTATAGAATGATCGATAAGACCTCCTTATTGAAATATGCAAAAGAAGAATATGTTAGTCTATATAAATGTGGCAATGTCTATGACTATCTCTATGGACCTCTAGTTCCATCTATGGGCTATTTGAAATCATTCGATGTAAATCTCTTCGACAATGGATTCCTGATAAGATTGCCTGAGAAGAAAGAAATTTCTAAAATATCATCTTTTAGAGATATCCCAAAACTTAGAGCCGCTTTTGAAGAGACTAATGAATGGAGTCATATATTGAAACTTGCAAATGTAGGCGATATAAACAATGTCTTAGATGGCGATATAAATAATAGAAGAGATATGTTCTTAGTAGCTGAAGGATTGCATGAGAAAAAGATCTCTAAAATTGCCGATAAGATATTAGAAAATATAGATAATACTAAATTAATACTTATAGCAGGACCGAGTTCATCTGGTAAGACTACATTTGCAAATAGACTCGCTATACAGTTAAGAGTCCTAGGATTAGATCCTAAGAGCATTTCTGCCGATGATTATTTCTACGATAGAGAGGATACTCCTATTAATGAAAATGGGGAATACGATTTTGAATCCTTAAGAGCATTAGATGTAAATCTATTAAATACACATCTATCTCAATTATTAGCTAAGAAAGAAATCGATTTAATAAAATTCAATTTTCTAAAAGGTGAAAGAGAATTTACTGGTCAGAAATATAAGATGAATGATAAATCAGTATTAATAGTTGAAGGAATTCATGGACTTAATGAAGAAATGACCCCATCTATTCCAAAGGAAAATAAATATAAGATATATGTTTCAGCACTTACTAATATAAATTTAGATAATCATAGTAGTATATATGTTTCCGATATAAGAACGCTTAGAAGAATGATAAGAGATAATAGTCATAGAGGTATGGAACCATCTGAGACATTATTAGCATGGCCTTCAGTAAGGGCAGGTGAGGAGCAGAATATTTTCCCTTATCAAGAAGAGGCCGATGTAATCTTTAATTCTACTCTAGTATATGAGATTCACGTCTTAAAAAAATATGCTGAACCTCTTCTAAAAAAAATACCACAAGATCATCCTGCATATGTAGAGGCGAGAAGAATTTTGAAATTCTTAAGATTCTTTAAATCTGCAGATGATGAGTTCATTCCACAAAACTCTATAATGCGTGAATTCATAGGTGGTACCTGTTTCGAATAGAAAAAGCCCCTAATCCGATATCTGGATTGGGGCCATTTTTATTCTATCTCTTTTAAACTCTCTTCTAATATCTCCATAGCTTTATTTATCTCTTCTTCATTTACAATAAGAGGTGGAATAAATCTGATTACATTCGTTCCTGCCGATATTATCAATAATCCTTTTTCAGCAGCCTTTTCTAATATAGGTTTTAATTTATCCTGTTCGACCTCTATACCTTGCATAAGGCCAAATCCTCTTACATCTTTAACTATATCGAATTTATCTTTGATTTCGTTAAGTCTTTTATTTAGAATATCTCCTTGTTTTTTTACATTGTCTAAGAGATTATTATCGATAAGTTCTTCTAATACAACTAATGCAGCGACTGATGCTAATGGATTACCTCCAAATGTAGAAGCGTGATTTCCCGGCTCAAACGCCTTAGCAATTTCGGATTTCGCCATCATAGCTCCCATAGGTATTCCTCCTGCTAATCCCTTAGCAGTACATAGAATATCCGGCTCTATTTCATATCTTTGATATAAGAATAAATCTCCAGTTCTTCCGATTCCTGTTTGAACCTCATCGAATATTAATACTATATTATTTTCATCACAGATCTTTCTAATCTCTTCTACGAATTCAGGCTTTCCAGGATTTATACCGCCTTCACCTTGCACTAACTCCATTACTATAGCACATGTCTTATCATTAACTAATTCTTTTACACTGTCTATATCATTATAAATAGCATTCTTAACCCCAGGAAGAAGTGGACCAAATCCTTCTTGATACTTAGTCTGTCCTGTCACAGTAACAGAGCCTATGGTTCTTCCATGGAATGAATCCTTCATAGTTATTATCTCAATCTTTTCTTCACCATAATTCTTATTAGCATATTTTCTGGCTAATTTTAAAGCCGCCTCCATAGATTCTGCTCCTGAATTACAGAAGAATACTTTATCAAAAGATGTGTTTTTTACTATCTTCTCTGCTAATTTTATATTAGGTTCATTTAAGTACAGATTCGAACAATGATGTATTTTTGAAAATTGTTCATTCACTGCATTCTTAAGCTTTTCATTATCGTATCCTAATAGATTAACTGCTATACCAGAGACAAAATCTAAATATTTATTTCCTTCCTTATCCCATAAATACATACCTTCTCCTCTATCCATGACTATAGGAAAAGAAGCGTATGTTCTCATTATATATTCTTTACCATCTTGAACTAAATCCTTCAATCAAAACATCTCCTTATTTTCTACCAAACATTGTTCCTATACCATCTTGAGTAAATATCTCTAGCAACATGCTATGGTCTAAATTTCCGTCAATTATATGGACTGTATTAACACCAT
Organism: Andreesenia angusta; assembly: GCA_030537835.1. GTDB lineage: Bacteria > Bacillota > Clostridia > Tissierellales > Gottschalkiaceae > Andreesenia > Andreesenia angusta_A. The sequence goes on from JAUNVB010000005.1 coordinate 23,234, forward strand.
TTTCAACTGCTTCTATACAGCATTCTACTTTTGGAATCATTCCACCTGATATTATTCCATTTTCTATATTCATTCTAGCTTCTTCTAAATTCATATACGATATCAATGAATTAGGATCATTTACATCTCTCATAACACCTTTTACATCCGTTACGAATACTAATTTCTGTGCATTCAATTCAGATGCTATCGCTATAGCAGCATAATCGGCATTGATATTATAAGTATTGCCCTGATCATCTCTACCAATTGGTGCTATTACGGGTATTGAGCCCGACTTTATTAAACCATCTATTAATTCTGTGTCTACACTAATTATTTTCCCTACATATCCTAAATCTATTCCGTCTTTATATAATTTCTCTGCTTTTAATGTCATCCCATCTTTTCCACTTATACCGACAGATTTTAAATCCAATTTCTGTATATCGTTCACTATATTCTTATTTACTTTTCCAGATAAAACCATTTCTACTATATCCATAGTCTCCTGATCTGTAACTCTAAGTCCTTCTTTGAATTCAGGCTCTATTTTCATCTTATCAAGCATTTCATTTATAAATGGACCACCACCATGAACGACGACTATATTTATACCTATTAATCTCAATAATGCAATATCTTCAATCATCATCTTCTTAATTCTCTCGTCGACCATTGCACTACCACCGTATTTTATGACTACAGTCTTTCCTCTAAAAGACTGTATATAAGGTATTGCTTCTATTAAAACTTTAGCTTTTCCAATATTTTTTTCCATTCTATATACTCCTCAATTAAGTTCTATAATCTGCATTTATCTTGACATAGTCATAGCTTAAATCACAACCCCATGCAGTTGCAGATTCTTCACCTTCTTTTAATTCTATAAAAATCTTTACTTCATCAGCTGATAGAACTAATTTAGCCTCATCTTCTGAAAAATCTAATGGTACTCCCGATTTCATAAGATCTACTCTATTTCCATCTGAAGTAAAATAGATATCCATTTTGTCCATATCGAACTCTATACCAGTATAACCCATAGCACAAACTATTCTTCCCCAATTTGCATCTTCTCCAAAAAATGCAGTCTTAACGAGATTAGAATTTATTATAGATTTTGCTAATTTTCTTCCATCTTCCTTAGTCTTAACACCTATTATATTAGCTTCTATAAATTTCCCAGCACCTTCACCATCTTTAACTATTAATTTAGATAGTCCTAGATTCACCTCATGCAATGCCTCTTTAAATAATTTATATTCTTCATTTTTTGAATCTATTATATTATTTTCTGCCATACCATTAGCGAGAACTAAAACCGTATCATTAGTACTAGTATCACCATCTACAGATATCATATTATAGCTATCTTCAGTGCTTTCTAAAAGTGCTTCTTGCAATAATTCCTTCGTTATAGCAATATCTGTAGTTATATAGCTAAGCATAGTTCCCATATTTGGATGAATCATACCAGAGCCCTTTGCTATACCACCTATATTCACTAATCTTTTATTTAATTCGAATTCAACAGCATACGATTTTGAAAAAGTATCGGTAGTCATTATTGCCTCTGCCGCTTTAAGACTATCCTCTTTATTATCTCCTAGAGTATTATAATTTTCTCTTATTCCATTTATTAGATTGTCAATCGGAAGCGGTACTCCTATTACACCAGTCGAAGATACTAATACATTCTCTGGTTTCAAACCTAAAACCTCAGCCGTTATATTAGCCATAGCTTTTGTATCTTCTAAACCTTTCTTACCTGTACAAGCATTTGCATTTCCACTATTGACTACTATTGCATTTACATTATTTGAACTCTCAACTATTTCCATATCATAATATACTGGTGCTGCTTTTACAGTATTTTTAGTAAATACCCCAGCTACGACAGATTCTTTTTCTGAATATATAATAGCCGTATCGTTTTTCTTCTTTCTAACGCCTGAGAAAAATCCCGTTGCTTTAAATCCCTTAGCATTAGTAATACCACCATCTATTTTTTTCACGATTTTCACCTTCTCAATCAAATTTATTAAATAGGGAATATAGATATATCATCTATTCCTTCTTTTTCATCAAAGCCAAAGATAATATTCATATTCTGTAGAGCTTGTCCTGCAGAGCCTTTTATCATATTATCTATAGCTCCTATTACTATTATTCTATTCGTTCTCTGATCTATTTTTATTCCAATATCACAGAAATTAGAACCTTTAACCCATTTAGTTTCAGGAAATATATTCTCCTTAGTCATTCTTACGAAAAATTCATCCCCATAGTATTTATCATAAATATCTTTTATCTCTTTATAAGTCTTTTCTACTTTCATCTTAGCATATGAAGTAGTAAGTATTCCTCTATTCATAGGTACGAGATGAGGTGTGAAATTCAATACTATTTCTTTATCTGAAAATTTGCTCAATTGTTCCTCTATTTCAGGAGTATGTCTATGACTAGCTATGCCGTAGGCTTTAAAGCTTTCATTCGACTCTGTAAAATGGGTAGCAAGGTTTACAGATCTTCCTGCACCCGTTATTCCCGATTTTGCATCTATTATAAGGCTATTTTCATCTATAATGCCCTCTCTTATCAATGGGTATATTGATAAGATTGAAGATGTAGGATAACATCCTGGATTTGCCACTATTCTAGCCTTTTTAATATCTTCTCTATATAGCTCAGGAAGTCCATAAACGGCCTCCTTTAAAATATCTTTCGAGCCGTGATCAGTCGCATACCATTTTTCATAATTATCTACATCACTAAGCCTATAATCTGCACCCATATCTATTATCTTCACTTTTTCTAGAATCTTCTTATCTAATTGCTTACTAGCTATTCCATGAGGTAATGCTAAAAAAATCAAATCTACCTTCTCTGCCATCTCAGCAATATCCATATCTTTACATTTTAATTTGAATACATCTCTATAGTTTTCATATATATCATCATAATTCTGTCCATCATAAGTTCTTGAACTTATAGCTTCTATTTGAACATTCTTATGCTTCATCAATAATCTTATCAATTCAGTTCCTACATATCCAGTTGCTCCAATTACACCAACTTTTACCATTAAATTCACCGTCCAATTAAATAAATTAATATTCTTAGTTTTTTATATATATAAGAGTATACTCTTCATAATGTATAATGTCAACTTATTTTTGTATATTTATTTTATATTATTGAAGATTATATACTGAAAATACATCTTCTGTCTATTTATAAATAATAAAATACTATCCAAATCTATTCAGGCTTGGATAGTATTTCTTATAACTCTATATTTACACTCTCTTTTTTTAACTCATATTATCGAATAAAATAAATATATTATATACAGATTAAATTCTTGCATATTTATACTATTTTTTCAGTCTGAATCTACTCTTTAACGATACTATTCTATTGAAAACTAATTTATCTTCTGTAGTAAACTTCGGATCTACATTGAAATATCCATGTCTAAATAATTGTACCTTATCTTGAATTTTCAATGATTTCATTCCCTCTTCCATAAATCCATTTTTTATAACTAAGGAATCTTTATTTATATTCTCTAAGAAATCATCCGATACATCTTCATCCTCTATTAGATTATCATATAATCTAAATTCAGCTGGTATTGCAGTCTTAGCATCTACCCAATGAATTGTGCTCTTAACTTTTCTTCCTTTAAATCCTGTACCGCTCTTCGTCTCTATATCATAAGTACAGTGAATCTCAACTATATTGCCATTATCATCCTTTACAAAATCATTGCATTTTACAAAATAAGCATTTTTAAGTCTCACTTCATTTCCCGGATAGAGTCTATGGTATTTTGGTAATGGTTCTTCCATAAAATCTTCTCTCTCTATATACAATTCTCTTGAGAAAGATATTTTTCTACTTCCTAATTCTTCATTATCATCATTATTATTAGCATCTAATAATTCTGATTCTCCTTCAGGATAATTCGTTATTACAAGCTTTATAGGATCTATAACGGCCATCATCCTTGGAGCTTTGTTCTTAAGGTCTTCTCTTATAAAGTATTCAAGCATCTGACTATCTACTAAACTATTATTTTTTGCAACACCTATTTCTCTGCAAAAATTTCTAATAGATTCTGGAGTATATCCTCTTCTTCTCAAACCAGATATAGTCGGTAGTCTAGGATCGTCCCATCCATCTACTATATTATTATCTACTAATTGCTTCAATTTTCTCTTACTCATAACAGTATTCGTAAGATTTAATCTTGCAAATTCTATCTGTCTTGGAATATTTTCCATCTCACATTCTTCTACAAACCAATTATAAAGCGGTCTGTGGTCTTCAAATTCTAAAGTACATAGGGAGTGAGTTATCCCTTCTATGGCATCTTCTAATGGATGTGCATAGTCATACATAGGATATATACACCATTCATCCCCAGTATTGTGATGCGATTCATGAAGTATTCTATATATTACAGGGTCTCTCATATTTATATTCGAAGAAGCCATATCTATCTTTGCTCTTAAAACCTTTGAACCATCTTCGAATTCACCGTTCTTCATTCTTTCAAATAAATCTAAATTCTCTTCAATCGATCTATTTCTATATGGACTCTCTTTTCCCGCTTCAGTCAGAGTTCCTCTATATTCTCTTATCTCATCTGCTGTTAATTCACATACAAAAGCTTTTCCCTTCTTTATAAGAACTATTGCTCTTTCATACATTTCCTGAAAATAATCAGATGCGAAAAACAAATTATCCCACTCATAGCCTAGCCAGTTAACATCTTCTTTTATGCTCTTTACGTATTCAATCTCTTCCTTACATGGGTTCGTATCGTCGAATCTCATATTAGTAATTCCTTTGAATTCATCACCTAAATCAAAGTTTAAAACTATAGATTTAGCATGTCCAATATGCAAATAACCGTTCGGCTCAGGTGGAAATCTAGTTATTATCTCATCATGTTTTCCACTCTCTAAATCCTCTTCAATTATGGTCTTAATAAAGTTTTGTGGTACTTTTACTTCACTCATCTATTCGCTTCCTTTCATTATTACAATATGATTCTAGTATATCATTTATTCAATCTCTATTCCATATTGAATCTTAGCTATACTATTTCAATCAATTCGTTTAAATAGAGTGAATAAATATATTTCTCCTTAACCGTTTTTTTCAATATACCTTCTAATGCTTCTGTATAGAGTTCTATCTGCTCTTTATAATTATCTATATAATAGTTCTTATTAGAATTTCTATCCGTCTTATAATCTAATAATACCATCTCTCCATCTTCCTCAAATACACAATCTATTATACCTTGAATATATATATCTGAACCAATATCTTCTATCTTATATATAAAGGCTTCTTCTTTTCTTATTCTATCTGAATTCTTAATCCTCTTATATATATCTGATTTAAAGAAATTTTCAATCGGCTTTATATCTATCTTATTTGCTATGCTCTTTGACAATATCTCTTTTTTAAGAAGTTCGTCAATCTTTATGACTATATCATCGCAATCGTGATCTAATCTAAAATCCATATTCGCAATTATATCATGAATTGCTGTTCCAATCTCTGCTCCACTGATTTCTTCAGTTTCTTTCATAAAATTAGGCAATTCATTTATCTCTTCTACTCTATTATTAATATCTTCCCCATGATCTAAAAGCTTTATATAAGATGTGACTCCAAATCTAGACTGAGCCTTCGTATCTTCAATAAATGGATATTGCCATTCTAAACTATCGATAATTTTTGTTTCTCTTAATTCTTCATCTTTAGCTTTTTTAAGCAGTTTTTTCAGCTCTTCTTTTCTAGTTTCTTTTTTCTTTTCCTCTTCTTTTAAATCTTCTCTTCTCCTAATTATAAGTTCATAATCTCTATATGAATTATCGTTTTCTATACAGAGCAAGATCCAGTCTAAAAAAGTTCTAGCTTTTATTATATTATGAAAAGATATATTATTAGAGCTCTCTGCTAATTCAATTTCCTCACTACCCTTTAAATTCTTCGTTCCAAATAATATCAATTTATCCTTAGCCCTAGTCATTGCAACGTATAATACCCTCATCTCTTCTGATAAGAGTTCAATATTTATCTTTTCTTTTATCGCTTTTTTAGATATTGTATTTACTTTAATTCTATTCTCTATATCTATATAATCTATACCGATTCCAAGGTCTTTATGAAAGAGGAATTCTCTTCTTATATCGTATAGATTAAATCTTTTATTCATATCTGCACATATTACTATTGGAAATTCCAATCCTTTGCTCTTATGAACCGACATAATTCTTACGACATCTTCATTTTCTCCAAGAATCTTTGCTGTCCCAAAATCACTATCTATATCTTTCAATCTATCTGAAAACCTTATAAAATTAAAAAGACCTGATATACTCGTCATTTCTAATTCATTAGCTTTATCGACTAAGATTTCAAGATTTGCCTGTCTTTGTTTTCCATTAGTGAGTGTTCCAAGATAATAATAGTAATTGCTCTGCATCATAACTCTCCATATGAATTCATCTAATTTATATAATCTGCTCATCTCTTTCCAAGAATCTATCTTCTCTATGAATTTAGAGAGCTTTTCACTCAATTCATCTTCTTTTTCTTCTATATATTTATATATAGCTTGATGGAAATGCATATCTTTATAAGATATTCTAATATCTATTAATTCTTCTAATGTAAATCCTCCGATAAATGACTTCATAGTGCTTATAAGAGGAATATCCTGCTTTATATTGTCTATTATTTTCAATAGATTTAAAAATATCTTTATCTCAATCGATGAGAAATAACCTTTATCTACATCTGCATATACTGGTATTTCAGATTCTAATAATATGCTCTCATATATATCTACTTTATTCTTCATAGTTCTTAAAAGTATGACTATATCTTTATTTCTTATAGGCCTAAATTCTCCTGTTTTAGAATCGTAAGTCTCTTCCTGTTTTAATTTTTTTATCCTATTAGCTATGAATCTAGCTTCCATCTCTTCTTTTTTCATATCATTTAAATATGAGTCTATCTCATCATCTTCCTCAGATGAATAGCTATCTATTATATTTATCTCTGTCTTTCTATTGTATTTACTATCTGAATATTCAGCTCCATTATATAGATATGAATCCTTATCGTATTCTATTTCACCTACTTCTTCCGACATTATATTTTTAAATATATAATTTACCCAATCTAAGATTTCTTTTCTACTTCTAAAGTTTTTATTTAAATCTATTCTTTTGCTATTTTGACAATCTTCTTTAAATCTCTTATATTTTTCAATAAATAATGTAGGATCTGCAAGTCTAAATCTATATATACTCTGTTTCACATCACCAACTAAGAAGAGATTATTCTCTCTTTTTATATGATTTACTATTGTCTCTTGAACTATATTGCTATCCTGGTATTCATCTACGAATATATAAGAAAAGCTCTCTCTTATCTCATCTCTTATATCTTCATCTTCTAATATCTCTAATGTTCTATGCTCTAAATCATTGAAATCTAGAGCTCCTTTTTCTGTTTTCTTCTGTCTATATCTATCTTCAAAACGCTTTATAATTAAATATAGATATTTCATCGGCTCATACATATAATTGAGTTCCTCTGCCTGATTTTTAAAATCTATATCTGGATAGCTCTTTATAATGGATTTGATCTTATCTTTTGCATCATTTCTCAATTTCATAGCTTTTTCTTTTAACTCGATAGAACATTCCATTTTTTTACTAGGTAATCTTGCAAATTTGAATTCATTAATATTATTAATTATCTGGTCAATACCTTCATTTTGATTCAATATAGATTTTAATTCCGTTTTCTCTTTTTCTAATATATCTATATAATTATAAGGTCCTTCAGACTGATTAGATATATTATATGCTTCAGAAATCAAATCGTATGCTATTTCTATATCGGCCACTATATTCTTATTTATCACCTTATACCAAGCGCTGTTTTTAAGCTCTTCTTCATTCATTCTATACTTCTCTATACTTTCTTTTAACCATTCAAATGGATATGGTTGGCTTTGGATGAAATTATGAACCTGCATTATTATATCTTCTATTTCTCTATCGTCTCTATCTCCAGTGAACATCTCTATTAGATTTAAAAAATCCCCCTCTTTAAACTCTTTATTCTCAGATATTTTATATTCTTCTTCTAATATCTCGTCTAAGGCTTCCTGCTTTAATATATCAGCCTCTACCATTTCTAATACTCTGAAATTGGGATCTAAATCTATTTTATGAAAATATTTTCTGAGTATATGGGTACAGAATGAATGTATAGTCATTATCATAGATTTATTTATCAAGCTTATCTGCTTTTTTGCTATAACAGGGTCTCTATCCGAAATAGCTATCTCTTTATTAAAAGCTTCCATTATCCTCTCTCTCATCTCTGCAGCAGCTGCCCTCGTAAATGTAACTATGAGCATCTTATCTATATCGGCTTCTCCATTTAATGCAAGCTTTATAATTCTTTCTACTAATACTGCCGTCTTACCTGAACCAGCTGCAGCCGACACTAGAAGATTATTATTCCTATCATCTATAGCAAGACTCTGCTCTTTAGTCCATTTAGGCATTATCATCACTATCCTTCTCTTTTAAACTCTTTATATCCATTTTCTTCAGCTTTCTATATTCATTTCCTTCAAAATTTATATCGAATTTACATATAGAGCTATAATCACAATAGGTACAAGGCTTTTCCTGTCCTGATTCACTTATATATGGTTCAATTTTTACATTTCCTCTACCTATTTCTTCTCCCGTCTTTTTAATTATATCTTCTATATGATCTATTAATATTTGTATTTCTTCAATTTCTAATATATCGTTTTGCTTTCTTATGCTACCATTTTTATTCATTCTAATATTGTATAATCGACTTTCCCTATCCATCTTTCTATCTAATGATTTTACAATATCTTTATCGTCTATTATTATTCCAGAGACTTTCTCAACCTTATTCCTTATCTTCTCCGCTTCATCTATATTCTCTGCTCTTATTATAGGGTCTCTCATCTTAAAGTAAAATGCACCCGCTGGATATAATTCTGTCTCTTCAAATCTAAACTCTGTATCTATATCAGAATCTAATACCGCTTTAAGGTAGACTATTAATTGTATCTGAAGCCCTTGCAATGCCTTCGATATATCAAAGTCTTGATTCCCGGATTTATAATCAATTACTCTAAACAATGTCTTATCCTCTAATCTACATATATCGAGTCTATCTATTTTCCCTTCTAATATCAGATTAGTTCCGTCTTTAAAGGACAATTCTATAGTCGGTATCTTCTCTTCAAATTTCAATTCATATTCTATCGGATTGAATTCTCCTAAATCTATTTGTTCAGTCGCTTTTCTAATCGATTTTTTGCTAACTCTCTTCAATTTATTGATTAAATACCTATATCTTGCTGTTGAATTGAATACGAAATACTCACTTTTTCCTATATTTTTTTCTATTATCTCCTCAGTTAATTCGTTTAATTCTCTTTCATCTATATCTTCCCATCTTCTGTTTTCAATTTTTAATCTCTTACCATATTCTTCTAAAGTCGTATGGAGGATATTACCTATATCAGGATACTCTATGACACATCTTTTTCTCTCTCTAGGGTAGAGACCGTAGGTCATAAAATGCATAAATGGACAGGAATTAAATTTCTCAATCCTAGATACACTCGTTCTAAGTGGTAGATTATAGAGTTTTTTAGAGTATTTTTCTTCAATATATTCCTGTTGATTTATAAAGAACAATCCTTCTATAATCGATTTAAATCCATCAATATCTCCCCTCTTTATATGCCAAGCATATATATTAATCCATTCTTCATCAATATCCTTACCTTCTAAGTACTGTCTAAAGCTCTCTGAAATATATTTTATAGAAGGTCTTTTTGAAACGATTTTTTCTAATTCAGTCTTCTCACTTATTCCTATATGACTTTCAGTCTTTAAATCAGGGAATATATATTTAAATCTATCTATAATTGTAGAGGCTCTTAAACTGCTTCCAGAATGACTAGATATAGAATATGATATAAAGAGCTTTTTATTAGGCTTAGTAAAAGATGAATAAATCTTGAAATTCTCCGATTCTATGACCATATTCGTATCTATATTTAAATCTAAACCTTCTTCTTTTAATTTCTCTTTATCTCTATCTAAGAGCATTCCAGCATCTTCTAAATTGCTCGGAAGTATTCCATCATTTACTCCTATTACGAATAAATACTCTATATCTCCCGTTTTAGTTCTATCTAAATTTCCAAATATGACCTGGTCTAATGTCGGTGGTATTATACCCGTCTTATAATTTGACAATCCCGATTCAATTAAATTTATATATTCCGATATATCTATATTCAAATCTCCCATTAATTCAGTCATCTGATCTAATATATCCATCAATATATTCCAAACTTGGGCTGTTTCATTCGCTATATCAAAATTTTCTATTTCAATTTGTCTATCCATAAGAGCATCTATCTTCATTTTAATATCTAATTCGGTTAAATAATTGAATATTTTTTCATTTATTTCTCTTATACTCTTCTTTCCATCGAAAGAACTCTTCAACGGCTCTATATTTTCTATGAATTTGACTCTTATCTCTTCTATTTCTGGATATTCATCTAGCCCTTTTTCAAACTCCTTAAAATACTTATCTCCTTCTATATTGAATTGGAGCACATAATTTTCTAATATATCTACTTCTTCTGAATCTAAACTGGATAAACCCGTTTTTAGAAATTTAAATACATCTTGATATTTGAAATTTCTATTTATAGCTCTTAATAAATCTATTATATATATGACTAGATTATGACTAGAGATATCCCTTTTTTCATCTAAAAAATAAGGTATTTCATACTCTGAAAATATCCTCTTTATCGATGACTGATATAGATTCATATCGTTAGAAACTACTAGTATATCTCTCCATCTAGCTTTCTTTTCCATAACTAGCTTAATTATCTCTATAGCTATATTTTCAACTTCATCATTAGGATTTAAATAAGAGTTTATACTTATTGAATTAGGCCTTCCTTTTAATTTCTTTGCAGGATAAGCAAATAGATTTCTTTCTAAATGTCTGAGATATTTATCTTTGATATTGTTCTCATCTAATCTCTCTATCTTTACAGATTCTCCTAAGATCTTTAAGCTCATATCTTCAATTTTTCTAAAACTCGTCTTTATCGGATTAAATAGAGATATATCTTCTATGAATTCATCATCATCTAAATTAAGACTTATTACTATATTATCTGCCTTAGATATTATAGCTTCTAATACTTCATATTCTCTGCCTGAAAACACATCGAATCCATCTATATATACATTCTTTTTTTCTAAATAATCGCTTTCTAATATATTCTCTGATAAGAGGTTTAAGATATCATTTTGATCCATATATTTATCTTTCATATATTCATTCATCTTTTTATATATCTTATTTACTTCTCTCAGCTTTCTAATATGGATATCTTCTTCCTTATCTTTTAAATATAATTCTATATCTTCAGGCTCTATACAGTTCTTCTTAAAGCTCTGTATTAGTCTATTTATCTCCTCTAAAAAACCATTCTTTCTATAGCTCGTCTTAAAAATCTCTAATTCATTTCTACACTCTTCTGCTATCTTACTAGTCAGTATATATAGTCCTACTTCATCTATAATGCTTCTATTCTTTCCTCTATATTTATTTCTCAATATATCTGAAAGTTTAGTAAAGCTTACGACTATTAGATCCATAATTCCCTTATATCCATTCTTATTTATGAGTTCTTGTTCCGATTTAAGAGTATATTGCTCTGGCACTAGGAGAATAGCTTTTCTTTTATTTTCTATATCTTCTTTTATATACTCTCTTATCTTAGTCGTCTTTCCAGTTTTTGCTCTACCCATTATAATCTTTACGCTCAACTTATCACCCTCTTAAATATCTATTGATATTTGATAATCTGAAAAAAGGATAATGATCGCTCATTATCCTTTATACTACAATGTATTCAATTGATTTTTTTCTTAATTTCTTTTTCAATTCTTTAACTATAGGATGATTTTCTACATCCTTAATATTTGGAGATACTCCTAAGACTATATAACCAACATTATTTTTTAAAGCATAATCTGCTAAAGTCTTGATTACATCATCATCTCTTATAACTGTAAGATCAGCATCTGCTTTTCTAGCTACTGAAAACAAATATTCTAATGCTTCTGAATCACTTTGATCGTATAAAAAGTTTTCATGCTCTTTTACTACATTGATAATATACATCTCATCGTATTTATCTTTTAGTTCTACACCTTTTTTAATCAGCTTTTCACAATTTTTCTGTTGGGTAACACAGACCATCATATTCTTTTTAGTCAATTTTCTTCTCTCCTTAAATTCCACTAACAATATATATTGTACCCAAAAAATATTAAATATATATAAAATTTATAATTATCTTTATCTTTTCTCTTATAAAAAATAAAGTCTGTATTCCTAATGAATACAGACTTTTCTATTTGGCGGGAATGTGTGGGAATCGAACCCACCTAAGACGCTCTTAACGCCTCACGCTAGTTTTGAAGACTAGAGGGCACACCAGCACCCATCCACTCCCATATGTTTTTCTCAACATTAAAGATTATAATCTATATTATAGAATTTTTCAATAGATTCATCATATTTTTTTATAATATTTAAATTAAAACCTTATATTCTTTTATATGAAAGATATATAGGAGGAAAATCCTCCTATATAAGTCTAAGATAAAAACCTCTTATCTTCTACTCTCTTCGTTATCTTTCTCTCATCTAATTCTTCGATAATGGCTAAGGCCATCTTTCTATTCGTATTTAAAATATCCCTAGTCTCTCCTACAGTAATAGAGCCTTTATCTATTATATATTCTTTTATCATAGATACTGCCTTATCGAAAGCCTCTTTATGAATATAGACATCATCTTTCATCTTTATGATATTACCTAATTCTATAAGTGATTCAAATATCTGTTCAATTTTTTCTCTATTATATTTTTTAGATAGATTTTTAATCAAATCTTCTCTCTTTAAAATTATAAAGCTCGAGCTCTGATATTCTTTTTCTATCAATTCTTTTAAATCTTTATCTTCTCCTAAAAATTCTATTTTAAATTCACTTTTCTGTAATTTATCATCAATTTGTACAATATCTCTCTGTTCAGATATATAAGATATTATCTGTTCTCCAAGTCTTGGTTTTGCTTTAGATAGATATCTACTTCTTATCTCCTCTTTAGAAATACCATTTCTAAAAGGATATTTCTTATGATATTTCTCTATCTCCTCAGAGATTTTCTCACCTAGTTTTGAAAGATAATCTATATGAATAATATATTTTTCTTTAGATAGGGAAAAGATTCTAACTAAATTATTCTCCTCTAATTCACTTAAATACTCTTCTAACTCCTCTATAGTATTAGAAGTCATAACAGATAAATCCTTTATAGTCGGATATTTATCACTATTTTTCCCTATTATATTTTCTATTACCTCACTCTGATCTCCTCTTGATTTTATCTCTAGAGCTTCTATAGCTTCACTATCGAATCTCTTTTTCTTAGTAGGATTAGGATCTAATACTTCTCCTCCACCTATTGTCATCATAGGTGAATAGAATCTTATTATAAATCTATCCCCTTTTGAAGCTGCAATTCTCTCCTCTAATCTCAATTGAGCGAAGCATTCTTCTCCTGGTGTCAAATTCTCTTTATCTAAGATTACGACCCTACATAGAACTTCTTTAGAACCTATATATAGTCTCAATCTAGTTCTATTCTCTATTATTCTCTGTGAATCTTCTAATAATTTCAATTTGACATCTAACATCATAGTCGATTCCATAGAATCCGTCAGTGCTATAACATCTCCTCTTTCAATATCATTTTTTTTAACTCCAGAGATATTTATAGCTACTCTTTGACCTGCAAATGCTTTTTCCACATCATTTCCATGTACTTGAAGATTCCTTATCTTACCCTCTATATCTTTTGGGTATATTCTTATCTGATCCCCTGTACTAAAACTTCCTGATACTAATGTTCCAGTTACAACAGTACCAAAACCAGAGATAGTAAAAACTCTATCTACAGGTAATTTAGGGTTTCCATAAACCTTTCTATTTTCTGTTTCCTCAACCATTTTTTCTATCTTCTCTTTTAACTCCGGTATTCCACTCTTACTAACAGAATCGACCTCTACTATATCTGCATTCTCTAGAAATGTGCCCTCAACAGTCTCCATTATATCTTCTTTTACTAATTCTCTCCATTCATCATCAGTCAATCCACATTTCGTAAGGACTATTATACCTCTATCTAATCCTAGAAGATTCAATATATCTAAATGCTCCTTAGTTTGAGGCATTATTCCTTCATCCGATGCAATTATTAATAAAACTATATCTATCCCTGTAATTCCAGCAAGCATGCTCTTTATGAACTTCTCATGACCAGGCACATCTATAATACCTGCCTTAGTACCATCAGATAGATTAAAATAAGTAAATCCAAGTTCTATCGATATTCCTCTTTCCTGTTCTTCTTTTAGCCTATCTGTCTGTCTTCCAGTTAAGGCATTTATCAAAGTCGTCTTACCATGATCTATATGACCTGCTGTTCCTAATATTATATTCTTCAACGATTACACCTCATTCAATGCTTTTTCAAATTCCTTTGCCATACCTTCTATCTGCTCATCAAAAACAGTTCTAAAATCTAGATATAGGCTCTCTTTATATATTCTTCCAATTATAGGTGTTTCTAACTCTCTCAAACTCTTTTCAAATCTAGATATCTTTATAATATCTGAACTGATTTTTACTGATCTACTCTCTAATCTTTCAAGTGGCATTGAACCTCCACCAACTTGAGAATAGTCTTTTACTATTTGAATATCTAATTTATCTTTTGTACTATCATCTATTAATTTCATAAATCTAAAAGCCTTATCTTCTATCTCTTCTACATCCTGTACTATCATCTTAATAGTCGGTATTTTCTCTATAGCCTTCTCTTCATCTATATAATACCTAAGAGTCGACTCTAATGCTGATATAGTGAATTTATCGATTCTAAAAGCTCTATTAAGAGGATGTCTTTTCATCTGATCAATATATTCGCTCTTTCCAACTATTATTCCAGCTTGTGGCCCTCCTAATAATTTATCTCCACTGAAAGTAATTATATCAACACCAGCTTTAACTGATTCCTGAACAGTAGGCTCATATTCTAATCCATATCTAGATAGATCTATTAATACACCACTTCCTAAATCTTCTATAACTGGAATGGATTCTTCTCTTCCTAATTTTACTAAATCTTCTAAAGAAACATTATCTGTGAATCCAACTATTCTATAATTGCTAGTATGAACTTTAAGTAAAGCTCCTGTATCTTCATTTATAGCTCTTTGATAGTCGGATATATGAGTCTTATTAGTAGCACCTACTTCCACTAATTTTGCACCACTTTGTTCCATCACTTCTGGAATTCTAAAGGAGCCACCTATTTCTACTAATTCACCTCTAGATGTTATAACTTCCTTACCATCACCCCATGAAGAAAGTGCAAGGATTACGGCTGCAGCATTATTATTCACTACTAATGCATCTTCAGCTCCTGTAATTCTCTTTATCAGATCTACTATACTATCGTATCTAGAACCTCTTTTTCCCGTCTCTAAATCATATTCTAAATTCGTATAATATCTGGCCATATTAGCTATATGAGATATAGTGTCTTCATTCATAAGTGATCTCCCTAGATTAGTATGAATTACTGTTCCCGTTGCATTTATTACATTCTTCAATTTGAATTCATAAGCCTTTTCCACTCTATCTATCGTCTTTTTCACTAGACTATCTATATCAAAATCTTTTTCCTCTACATCTTTTTCTCTTATTTTCTGTCTTAAACTATCTAGATTTTCTCTTATAATTTCAACTACAATATCTCTAGATCTCTTATCTATTAAATTTTTTATTCTATTATCTTCAATTATCTGATCAACTTTCGGTATCTTACTATATAGATTTTTCAAAATTACACCACCTAATATCTATTTAACTATTAAACTCTTCTCACCTTTTTTCTCTACTCGACCAATTACTGCATACTTTGTAGGGCTTTTTTCTAATTCTTTTAATAATTCATCTAATCTATTTTCATCAACAGATATCATAAGTCCGCCTGAAGTCTGAGGATCATAGAGCATATCTTTTATCTCTCTTTTCACAGAGTCTGAAAAATTTACTTTATCCCCAATGAATTTTTCATTAGCATAAGTTCCCTCAGGAACGAGTCCAAGTCTTGCAAGTTCGACAGCTCCATCTATTAGTGGAATTCTATCCGAGTCAAGAACTATGGTCTTATCACTTCCCTCAGCCATTTCTAATGCATGTCCTAAAAGCCCAAATCCAGTTATATCAGTACATGCATTGACACCGACTCTATTCATAGCTTCCATAGCAAATTTATTTAATGTAGTCATATTTTTAACGGCTTCATCATATACTTGCTCTTCTACTATATCTCCTTTTATAGCAGAGTTTATAATTCCAAGTCCTAATGGCTTTGTCAGAACTAATATATCTCCTTCTTTAGCATCGCTGTTTTTTATGACTTTATCTGGATTTACAAAACCTACTGCACATAATCCATACTTAGGTTCATCGTCCTGAACAGTATGACCTCCTACTAATATAGCTCCTGCTTCTAAAATCTTATCATGTCCACCTTTTAATATTTCAGCCATTATATCTGGACTTAAACAGTTCGGAAAACATATTAAGTTCATAGCTAGCTTAGGATTAGTTCCCATAGCATAGACATCAGATAGTGAATTTGCAACTGCTATCTGACCATAGACGAAAGGATCATCTACTACTGGTGTGAAAAAATCAACAGTTATTACCATAGCTTCTTCATCATTTATTTTATATACTGCCGCATCATCGGAAGTTTCTATTCCAACTAATAAATTCTCATCTCTTTCTACATTCGGTAATTGACACAGAACCTGTGCCAAGGTATCAGGACCTATTTTCGCAGCTCATCCTGATGTCTTAGTCATTTGAGTAAGTCTTTTTTCTTCCAAATCTATATCCCCCTATTTCATCTAACTTTTATATAGTCTTTCAATGATTCGAATTTTTTCTCTCCAATTCCATTTACCTGCATAATATCTTCTATACTTTCAAATTTCTTTTCTTCTCTATATTCAATAATTTTATTAGCCGTCGCTTCTCCTACACCATCTAATTCCATCAATTCTTCCTTAGTAGCAGAATTAATATTTATAGTTTTCTTATCCGAATCAGTTCCTAGATTATTTTGTATTAATTCCTCTCTTATTTCTAAATTTTCTCCTATATTAGGTATATAAATCATCTCTTCATCTTCTACTATTTTTGCTAGATTTACAGAATTCATATCTGCATTTTCTGTAAAACCTCCTGCAAGCTCTATAATGTCTATAATTCTACTCTCTTCTCTTGCATGAACAATCCCAGGATTATTTACAGCACCCTTTACATCTACTATTATACTATCTAGGTTATAGGAATTGTCACTCAATTGACTATCATCTTTTTCTATACTTTTTTTATCATCTATAGGAAATTTTAATTCACTTTCTTGATATGCTTCAATTTCATTTTCTCTATCACTCATTTTGAAATAAAAAAATACGCTTATCAAACCTAATATTAGTATAGCTATTTGTTTGTTCTTTGTAAAGTTTTTCAAATTATCCACTTCCTCATCATTTTTATGAATATATCTCTCAATTTTGTTTAACCTATGATATAATTATTCTGTATTTTAAATTTAATATATTAATATAAGGGGAAAAGATATGAATAGAAAATTACTTTTTATTCCGGTATTTATATCATTATTTATATTTCTTTTTAACGATTCAGCTTTTTCTATACCGGAAGTATTCGGCGAAACTGCAGTCCTAATAGATGCAGATACTGGCCAAGTTCTATATGATAAAGACAAGGATAGAACTATGTATCCAGCAAGTACTACTAAAATCTTAACCTGCATAGTTGCATTAGAGAATTCAGATCTTAATGATATTGTAACGGTAGATGATAAGACTCCTTTTGAAGTAGAGGGAGGTCATATAGCTTTAGAAGCAGGAGAAATCTTGACTATGGATCAATTGCTTAATGCAATGATGTTAAATTCTGCAAATGATGCCGCTATGGTAATAGGAAGGTATATAGGTTATACTCTTGAAAATTTCAGTGATATGATGAATAAAAAGGCAAAAGAATTAGGTGCAAATAATACATATTTTAGAAATCCTAGTGGCCTTCCAGATAAAGAACATATAACTACGGCCTATGATTTAGCTAAAATCACTCAATATGCTCTTAATAATGAAAAATTTAGATATTATGTTTCAAAATATGAAGATACTATACCACCTACTAATAAAAAAGATGAGATGAGATATCTTGTGAATTCTAATAAGATGTTGTACAGTGATAAGATTATTGAAGTTGATGGAATCGAAACTCCAATTAAATATGAGGGTATTACTGGAGTTAAAACTGGTTATACTGATGATGCTCAAAATTGTCTTGTATCCTCTGCTAAAAGAGGTGATAGAGAGTATATATCTGTGGTTCTGCATTCTAATCTAAATATGATATATATAGATTCTCATAAATTATTAGATTATGCTTTTAATAAATTTGATAAGGAAATTCTTCAAAAAAAAGACAGTATATTTAAAATGAAATATAAGGGGAAGAATTTACCTCTAAAATTGAATATGGATATTATTGCAAATCTTGATAATACAAAGATAGTAGATCCATCTGAAAAAAATATCTTAACTAAATACGGTATAAATAAGAAGCTCAATATTGATGATGAGAAGATGAAAAACTATAAAAAAGGTGATTTTGTAGGTGTTTTAGAATACTATCAGGGTGATAATTTAATAGGCTCTTCTCCTGTAAGTATTCAAAAGAGCAAAGGTCTGTTCAGTTCATTTAAGAATAGTTTTTTTAATAAAGATTCTTTAGATAAAAAAACGAGAAATCAAGAAAATGATTTTAGATTAAAAGATATTTTACATTTAAATATTATTTTAATAGTATTCATAATATCGATTTTTATCGTAATAATTTTTTTATTTATCAGAAATTTAATAAGAAAAATAAATAGAAAAAAGTATAGAAAAAAGAAATAAGAATTTTGATTCGTTTTTATAATATTTGAAAAATGAATCCGTATTTAAATACGGATTCATTTTTTTATCTTTAATTTTACTTTAATATTGCTATGGCTTCAATCTCTACATTTGCATCTTTTGGTAATCTAGCCACTTCTACACATGATCTTGCTGGCTTATTATCTGAAAAATATTCTGAATAGACTTCATTTATAATCGCAAAATCATCCATATTCTTTATAAATACCGTAGTCTTAACTATATCTTCAAGACTAGCTCCTCCTGCTTCTATTACTGCTTTTAAATTCTCTAGAGATTGTTTCGTTTCCACTTTTATATCTGATTTATCTAATTCTCCCGTTTCAGGATTTATTCCTAATTGCCCTGATGTAAAGACCATTTTTCCAGATTTCATTCCTTGAGAATATGGTCCTATAGCTCCTGGTGCTCTATCTGTTGAAATTATTTCTGACATAAAATTCCCTCCTCTAATCGATATCATAAGAACTTGCATCTAGCCATAATTTTTCTAGATTATAAAATTCTCTTTCACTTTGTTTAAATATATGGACTATAGTATCACCATAGTCTAATATAACCCATCTACCACTCTTATAACCTTCAGTATTAATAGGTTCTATACCAGCTTCAGTCATCTTCATCTCGATCTCATTTCCAATAGCAGATACCTGTCTTTCAGAGTTAGCACTCATAATAATATAATAATCTGCTATTGAACTAAGTCCCCTAATATCTATTACTTTAATATCGAATGCTTTTTTTGATTCTGATGCTGATAATATAGTATTAACTTCTTGATTAAATTTCAAAATATTTCTCTCCTTATATGGTGAGTTCATTATCTAATTATCGTCTATTATTTCTTCCTCACCATCATCTTCATCTTCTTTATCATCTTTACTTTCCTCAGCTTCATTTATCTCTTTTTTTGTAACAGTACTCTTTTCGAAAAGTTCGAATATTACATCCTCCACCTCATCTTCTCTAACTATAACGTATGATATTCCGTCAATATCCTGAGGATCTGCTGGTAGAGTCTCAAATTGAGTCTTCTCTCCCGATATCTTAGTTATAGCAGTCGTATAAGAAAGTATATCTTTAACAGACATATTCGTACTGATATTTTCTCCAGTCGATTTCAATATCATCGGAGCCTTCAATATATAAAGAGGGTTTTTTGCTTTTTTAAGCAATGATTGAACAAAAGACTGTTGTGCTTTTATTCTACCTAAATCCTGTTCTGGATACCCTGATCTAAATCTTAGGAATTGTAGTGATTTATCTCCATTTAAAACTTGTTTTCCTTTTTTAAGATTTATCTTAAGTGGTGGATCTGCATAAGGATCTTCGTATTTCATATCCATAGGTACGTCCACTTCTACTCCATTTAGAGTATCTACAACTTCTTTAACTACATCATAATCTACTCTAACATAATATTTTATATTTAGATCAAAATTATTATTTATAGTCTTAAGAGTGAGCTCTGGCCCACCATAAGCATGTGCATGGTTTATCTTATCTTCACCATGTCCTGGTATCTTAACTAATGTATCTCTTGGAATAGATAGAACTGCTAATTTATTAGTCTGCTTAAAGTACTTGCAGACCATTATAGTATCCGTTCTTTGACCCTTAATTTGCTCATCCGTCTCAGCATCTACTCCCATCATAACAAAAGTTAAATCATCCTCAGGCTCATTCACCTCTGATATATCTTCTGGTATATCAGAACTATTTATATTATTACTATCTCTGTTATTTATATAGAATATACCTACAACTAATAAGGAGAAAACTATTACCCAAGAAATAAAAATAATTAAAAATCTTTTCATCATTCTCCTCCAAACTTTTCATTTAAGAGAAAGTTTCTTGCTTTGACAGTATCTAGATGAAGTATCTGCTTCGATTCTATTATATGTATAATAGTATTTTCTAATGCAAATATCATAGCCTTGTCTAGATTTTCATCCGCCAATCGTCTTGCCTCTTCCACTTTTTCAAAATTTCTACCATATTCTGTATAGTCAGCAAGATATACTATTTTTTCAAGAGGACTCATATCCTCTCTCCCCGTAGTATGGTATCTTATCGAATTCAATATATCTTTATCTTGAATATCGTATACTTTCTTTGCTATTATTTCACCCAAAATACAATGAAAATTAACTGTATCTGATTTTATTTTTTCTTCTAAAATTATATCAAAGTCAGTAGATATTTTCAATAAGACATCTTCGTCTCTAACTTTTCCTATATCGTGTAATAGTCCAGCTAGATATGCTCTTTCAGAGTCTTCACCATGCTTATGCGCTAATTCACTTGCTCTATCTGCAACTCTTAAGCTATGTTCATATCTGCTAGTTTTCAATGTATCTTTCAATTGTTTAAGTATTTTTTCTATCATTTCTCCCTCTTCTTGATAGAGCTTTTTTTGATAAATAAATTTTTCAACTATATCAGTTACAAGGTATTTAATACTCTTCTTCTCCTTAACTCTTCTTCTTATCTCTGTAGAAGAGATATCTAAAAGCATTGAATCTATGAATATGATTTTTGAAGATAATTCATTTTCTAAAGAGAGATCATCTAAATTAAATCCTTTTCTCTGATAACAAACTATTTTGCAGTATTCAAATATCTCTCTATAATCCTTCCATTTATGGAAATTCTTAGCAGAATCACTCCCTATTATAAAGAAATATTCTACATTTGAATCCATTTTTTTCAATTCTTTAATAGTATCTATAGTATAAGAATGAACTTCGCCTTTAATCTCAATATCTGAAATTTCAAAGAATTCATTATCCTCAATCGCCATTTTCGTCATCAGATATCTATCTTCATCCGATGTACTAACTTTTTTATGTGGTGGTCTCCCATTTGGAATGAAGATAATTTTATCTAATCCTAGCTCAACTCTTATATACTCTGAGATAATAAGATGACCTAAATGAATCGGATCAAATGTTCCTCCCATTATACCATAACGCATAAATTCACCCCTAATACTATGATTATACCATTAAGTTGAGTAGTATTTAACTAATTTTATAAAAAAATAGAACTTCCTTTCTATTTAGGAAGCTCTATTCTCTTATTTTCTTCTGATTCTCTATATACTACTATCTTATTTCCTAGCGATTGAACATATTCCGCTTCTAATTGATCACATATTTCTGATAGAATATCATTTTTATCTTCCATGCAATTATTCAATATTTTAATTTTTACAATTTCTCTAGCCTCTAATAGATCGTCTATCTGATCTAATACTCCAGATTTCAATCCAGATTTACCAATTTGTAATGCGGGTTCTATTCCATTGGCTATAGATTTTAAATAGCTCCTTTGCTTTCCTTTCAATTTTAACTTCCTTTCTATTCAAAAAATTCAAACTCATATCCACAGATATTTACAATATCTTCCTCATCTACTCCTAATTCTCTTAACTGATCTATTATTCCCTTCACCCTTAAAACTTCTTGGAAATGTCTTAGTGAATCGATATCATCAAAATTAGTCGAATCAACTAATTTTTCAATAGGATATCCTTCTACTATATATATTTCTCCTTCTTTTCTTACTATGACCTCATTACTCTTTTCTCTTTTTTGATAGACTAATTCTGGAGAAATATCCTCATATAGTTCTTCTCTTTCATAGGTATTTACCATTTCTAATATCTTATACTCTAATTCTTTTATTCCTTCTTTTGTCACAGCTGAGATTGAAACGATATCATAACCGTATTTTTTTACTTCTTCTTCTAATCGCTCTAAATTCTCTTCATATCCTGGTATATCAATTTTATTCGCAACTACTAATTGAGGTTTTTCTGAAAGTTTTTCACTATATTTTTTTAATTCCTGATTGATCTTATGAAAATCTTCAATCGGATCTCTTCCTTCCTGAGATGATATATCTATTAGATGAACTAAGATTCTTGTTCTCTCTATATGTCTTAAAAATTCATGTCCAAGACCAATGCCTTCGCTTGCCCCTTCTATAATTCCCGGGATATCTGCTATTACAAAACTATCACCATCTTCAACCTGTACTACTCCAAGATTTGGACTTAGAGTTGTAAAATGGTAATTTGCAATCTTAGGCTTTGCATCCGTTATAACGGATAATAGAGTAGATTTACCAACATTAGGAAATCCTATTAAGCCCACATCTGCTAAAAGCTTTAATTCAAGTATTATATCGACTTCTTCACCATGACCTCCACTCTCAGCAAATCTCGGTGCTTGTCTTATAGAATTGGCAAATTTAGCATTGCCTTTTCCACCTCTTCCGCCTCTTGCAACAACAACTTCTTCTCCATTCTCTTTTAAATCTGCAATTAATAAATCGGTTTCTACATCTCTTATTACAGTTCCAGGTGGTACTCTTAAGATTAAATCTTTTCCATTTCTACCATATTGCTTCTTATTCTTTCCATTCTCTCCTGGCTCTGCTTTATAATGTCTTTTATATTTAAAATCCATTAAGGTTCTAAGTCCTTCATCGACTTTTAAAATTACAGAACCTCCATTTCCCCCATCACCACCGGCAGGTCCTCCTGAGGGTTCATATTTCTCACGTCTCCAGGCAACTGCTCCATTTCCTCCATTGCCTGCCTTAACATTGATCTTTGCTTTATCTATAAACATAATATCTCCTTCTTCAATACAGAATGATTCTGTAATCGTATTTTTATAAGTGATATATCGAGAAAATAAAAAAAGCCTACTTATTAAATAAATAGGCTTGTCTTTTATGATAAAGCTTCTGCTGCATATATACTAACTTGTTTTTTAGCTCTACCTTTTCTTTCAAATTTAACGATACCATCAACTTTTGCAAAAAGAGTATCATCAGAACCTCTTCCAACATTAGCTCCTGGATGAATCTTAGTACCTCTTTGTCTAACTAAGATATTTCCAGCTAAAACGAATTGTCCGTCTGCTCTTTTCACACCAAGTCTCTTCGCTTCACTATCACGTCCGTTTTTTGTACTACCTACTCCTTTTTTAGAAGCAAATAATTGTAAATTCATCTTTAGCATTATAAATCCACCTCCTCAATATTAAGAGTAATATGATCTGGATATCCTTCTAAAAGACTTTTAAAGCCTGTTAACATAGTATTCATAACTATCTCAGAGCATTCCATCTTCTCCTTAGGTAAATCAAAATTTAAACATACCCCTAGATATCCATCTTCTATTTTGAAATTTATATCTTCACTTTTGATTTTACAAACTTCATTCAAGGACAGTATAACCGTCTGGGATATAAAGGATATTGCTGAGCAGAGTATATCATAACCCTCTTCTCCATATCCAGTATGTCCACTTATCGTATAAGATACTATATAACCATCGTTCTTTACAATTTTTATTTCAGTCATCAGATTAGCCGTTTATGCTATTTATCTTTATTTTTGTAAATGGTTGACGATGTCCTTGCTTTCTTCTATAGTCTTTTTTAGCTTTAAATTTATAAACTATTATCTTTTTTGCTTTTCCTTGTTCTTCTATACTAGCGCTAACTTTTGCTCCATCTAGATAAGGCTTTCCAACTTTAACATCACTATCATCTGATATTAAAAGTACTTTATCTAGTTCTACAGAATCTCCAGTTTCACCTTCTAGCTTTTCAACGAAAAGTACATCTCCTTCTGAAACTCTATATTGTTTTCCACCTGTTTCTACAACTGCGTACATCTACTGCACCTCCTCTATCCAGTCTCGCCAAATTAGGCACTCTTGCGAGTTTTATGCCATCTTTGCGCGGCTACCTACATTAGAATATTTTACCAGTCTATTATTACTTTGTCAATATTTATATTAATTTTTTATACCTACTCTATAGATTTTAAATAATTATTTACGAATGATTTAGAACCCATTCTTAAGATCTTAATATCACCATAGTCGATATTATTATTTCCCTTTAATATCATCTCTAGATCATAATATTTTTTTATCTCATCATAAAAATCCAAATAGTTTTCATCAATGTAATCTATTATTGTAGAATTTACCTCTATTGCTATACTCTTAGCAGATGTATTTTTAAAAACTCTTTTAGCTTCATTCTGAAGTTTATGGATTACAGTATATTCTGAATCGACTCTCCCTCTTCCACCACATACAGGGCATTTCTTAAGCATTCTAGTAGTAAGTCTACCTATAGTCTTCTTTCTAGTCATCTCTACTAAGCCTAATTTAGTCATACCAAGAACAGTCGTCTTATTAACATCCTTTTTTAACTCTTCTTTTAATATATTTAAAATCTCTTCAATATCTTGTCTTCTCTTCATATCTATAAAATCTATTATTATTATTCCACCTATATTTCTCAACCTGAGTTGTTTTGCAATCTCTCTAGAGGCTTCCTTATTGACTTTTAAGACTGTTTCTTCTAATGAATTCTTCCCTATGAATTTTCCAGAATTCACATCGATTACCGTCAATGCTTCAGTCTCATCGATTACTATCGAAGCACCACAATCTAATTTCACTTCTTTTTGAATGGCTTCTTCTATCATTTTTTCTATGCCAAGATATCCAAATATATCATGACTCTTATCAAAGAATTTTAATTTCTCTATATTGTCTTCCGATATATTTTTAAATATCTTTAATAGCTCTTCATATACTTCTCTATCATTGACAATAATCTCATCAATATCATCTTTTAAATAGTCTTTTACTATCTTTTGAACAATATCTAATCTAGATATAAGTTCTGGCGCTTTAGCAATTCTCGCCTTAGTCTTTATCTTTTCTAATTTATTTACAAGATAATTTATATCTAAAATTATATTATCCTCTGTTTCATCCTCACTTATAGTTCTCAGAATAATTCCTATCCCTTCTGGAAGACATTTCTTAGCTATATTCTTAACTCTTTTTCTCTTATTCTTATCTACTATTTTTTTAGAAACATATATATATTTAGTATTATCTATTATTGCTGCATATTTACCTGTAATACTCAATTGAGTCGTTACTTTTGCACCTTTTGAATTAAATGCTTCTTTATCTACTTGAACTAAGATATCTTGACCAGGCTTTAAAACATCTCTTATATTATAATCAGATATATTAAATTCATCAGACTCGACTATGTATCTAGGAAGAGCATCTCTAAGATGAAGAAATGCATTCTTCTTTAGACCTATATCTATGAATGCAGCTTGCATTCCTTGTAATACATTCACGACTTTTCCTAGATATATATTTCCTCTTATGCGCTCATCATCTATCCTATCTAGATAGATATCTACTAACTCATCATCTTCTAATACCGCAATTCTATTCTCTCTAATATTTGAATCTACTACTATCTTATTCATAGAAATTCAATATCCTCTCCATCTACTCTATAGATTTTATTGGTGTTTTTAAAACACCATCATCCTCTATCAACAATTCTCTTCTATATATTCTTGGAAATTCTGAAATAAATTTTAGACTGCTAATCTCTTCTATTTTCTTTAAGACTATTTCTGGCTTCAAATTTCCATTGCTTCCAGTCTTTAAAAACATATTCAGTACTAACTTTCTACCCTCTAACGATTTTATCTGTATATTATTGATCAAATCTCTAATATTTATCTCTCTTTTTACTATTTTTTTCTTCTTCTTTTTCTCTCTTATATCGATAATCTCTTCTTGATTTAAGAATTTCTCTATTTCTCTTTCAATCTCATCTCTTTCCATTTCTTTCTCTAATTCAACTTCTATATCGTATATTCCCCATTCTATTAAAGACATTATCGCTGGGCTGTCTTTTCTATCTATTATTCCTAATATTTTTATACCTTCTGGAAGATTAGAATTGAGTTTTTCCCTTAATTCGTCTATTCCAATATCCTGATCTAATTCTATATCCATATATTCTGAATAACTCTCAACACCTAATGCTAAGGCTGTTGCAAAAGCTATTTTAGGTTGTGGATTAAATCCTTCAGTGTATTTTAATTTAATTCCTATTCTTCGAAATATTCTTTGGAATAATCTCATTAAATCGAGATGAGAAATATATACCATATAATCTGTCTTGCTAAATTTTAATCTTAATTTCTTCATATATTTCCCTCCTATTAACAATAATCTCCACTAAATTCCTTATTCACTCCACAATTTATACAGCCTTGTCTACAATCATTAGATAGTCTTCCTTCAACCGCTCTTTCCCATTCTCTTTTTAGAAATTCTTTTGAAACTCCTACATCTACAAAATCCCAAGGCATTATTTCATCGAAATCTCTTGTTCTATTAGCATAGAAATGAGGATCTATATCTAATTCATCGAATGCTTCCATCCATTTATCGTAATCGAAATAATCGCTCCAGCCATCAAATTTACACCCTTTTTCAAAGGCTCTTATTATAATTTCTCCTATTTTTCTATCTCCTCTAGCTATTACAGCCTCAAGAAAACTCAATTTACCATCATGGCTATTGTATTTTATTTTTCTATCTCTTATATTGTCTTTTAATAATTTAATCTTTCTATCAAATTCTTCAATACTATCCTGTCCAAACCACTGAAAAGGAGTGAATGGCTTAGGTACAAAGCATGAACTACTCAGATTTATATTTAAATTGCCTTTTATCTCCTCTTTAGGTCTATCAAAAAACTCTTTTCTAACTTTATAGCCGAGTTCTTTTATTCCAAGGACATCTTCATCCGTTTCTGTAGGAAGTCCTATCATAAAGTATAATTTGACTGATGACCAACCTCTGCTAAATGCTTTTCTAACAGAATTTATTAAATCCTCTTCTTCTATTCCTTTATTTATAACGTCTCTGAGTCTTTGACTCCCAGCTTCTGGTGCAAATGTCAAACCGGTTTTTCTGACTTTCTGTATTTCTTCTATCATTTCAATTGGAAATTTATCTAGTCTCAATGATGGCAGAGAGATCGATATTTTTTCTTCTTCAAACTCATCCATCATAGCAGAGACCAAGCTCTCTATCTCTGGATAATCGCTCGTACTGAGTGATGATAGTGATATCTCCTCATACCCTGTTGAATCTATTAATTTTCTAGCTAATTCTGATATCCTTTCTATAGATCTATTTCTAACTGGTCTATATATAGTTCCTGCTTGACAGAATCTACATCCTCTTGTACAGCCTCTAAAAATCTCTATCATTATTCTATCATGCACTGTTTTTATATATGGAACTAAAAATTTATCTGGAAAATATGATTTATCGAAATCTTCAACTATCCTCTTCTTAATAGTCGATGGAAATTCATCAGAAATTGGACTAAAATCCTTTATAGTCCCATCTTCATTATATACTGTATTGTAAAATTTAGGTACATAGATACCTTCTATCTTTGCTACTTCTCTTAAGAACTCGTCTCTTGAACTATCTCTCATTTTCTTATAGAGTTCTATTATCTCAATATTTACCTCTTCACCTTCTCCCATTATGAAAAAATCTATAATATTAGCTAATGGTTCAGGATTATAAGCACAGGGCCCTCCAGCAATTATAAAGGGGTCTTCTTCTCTTCTCTGATTAGATCTCAATGGTATATTAGCTAAATCTAATATATTGAGTATATTAGTATAGCTCATCTCATATTGAAGTGTAAAACCTATGAAATCAAATTTTGAAATTGGATCTTTGCTCTCTAATGCATATATTTCCATTTTCTTCTCTCTCAATACTTCCTCCATATCGACCCAAGGTGAATAGACTCTTTCGCAATAAACATCTTCTATCTCATTCATAAGATTATATAATAGATGTCCCCCTAAATGAGACATACCAACATCGTATATATCTGGAAAAGCAAAGGCAAATCTTATAGTATTTTCATCTATATCTTTCTTTATAATATTCAATTCATTCCCTATATACCTACTAGGTTTCTCTACTCTTAATAGTATATCCCTCAAATCCATATCGTTCATAGCCTCAATCCTTCTCTATTAATTTTCTATAATATTTTATCATTTATTTATTTTATATACAAAGATTAAATAAAGAGAAAAGCAGGATATTAATATCCTGCTAAGTCTATTCTTCTATATTCTTTTTAATCTTCTTTATAGGTATATTGGCTACTACCTGAGTTATAGGAGCACTTTCCATATCTTTCTTAGTTCTATTTACTTCTAATTCCACAGCTTCAAAATCTACTTCGGCATATTTTGAAATAGCCTCTATTATATCAGCTTTCATATTTTCTAATAGGATTGGAGAAACTTTATTTCTATCTTGAACTAGAACAAGCTTCAGTCTTTCCTTTGCAACATTCTTACTTTTTTTATTCCTTCCAAATATCTTAAAGATTTCCACAAAAATTCCCCCTCTCTATCTCTTAAAAAACTTTCTGATCTTATCAAATAATCCTTCTTCCTGATTTAAATCTAATAGAGGAATATCTTCTCCCATTATTCTCTTAACTATATTTCTATAAGCTTTTCCTGCAGTTGAATTTTCCTCTAATACTGCCGGCTCTCCTCTATTCGTAGATACTACAATCGATTCATCATCAGGTACTACCCCTATTAAATCTATAGCAAGTATTTCAATCATATCTTCGATATTCATCATATCTCCTCTATTGACCATATCCTGCTTTATTCTATTTACTATTAGCTTTGGATT
This sequence comes from Andreesenia angusta, assembly GCA_030537835.1. Classification (GTDB taxonomy): domain Bacteria; phylum Bacillota; class Clostridia; order Tissierellales; family Gottschalkiaceae; genus Andreesenia; species Andreesenia angusta_A. The sequence goes on from JAUNVB010000005.1 coordinate 53,146, forward strand.
ATTTAATTCATTAGCTTCTAATAATCCTATAATTCTATCAGCATCTCTTACAGCAGATACTTCTGGTGTAGTAACAACTATTGCTCTATCTGCTCCTGATATAGCATTTTGGAATCCCTGCTCAATTCCTGCAGGGCAATCTATTATAACATAGTCATACATTTCTTTTAAATCCTCAATGAGCTTCTTCATCTGCTCTGGTGATACAGCAGTCTTATCCTTAGTTTGAGCTGCTGGTAATAAGTATAAATTATCGAATCTCTTATCCCTTATAAGTCCTTGCTTCAATTTACAATTACCCTCTACAACATCTACTATATCATAAACTATTCTATTCTCTAATCCCATAACTACATCTAAATTTCTCAAGCCTAGATCAGCATCTACTATAGCTATTGACTTTCCTGCCATAGCTATTCCAGTCCCTATATTAGCTGTAGTCGTAGTCTTACCAACTCCACCTTTTCCTGAAGTTATTACTATTGCTTCACCCATCGTTTTTCCTCCTATTTCTACTTTCTCATAAATTCTTCTATTACAATATTTTCATCGACTATTCTGGCAATCTCAGGTGCATTTGAATTATAGTCATAATCATCTGGCTTTCTAGTAATTATATCGGCTATTGCTATCTGATTCGGCTTCAATTTTATGGCTAGGACATAAGCTTCTTTATCTCCTAATATTCCCGCCTTTAGAACTCCTCTAACAGAACCAAAGACAATTATATTCCCTGTTGCCTCAACTACTCCTCCAGGATTTACATCTCCTATTATGACTATATTCCCTTCTTGCCTTATTACCTGTCCTGATCTAACAGTCGTCTTTAAGATCAAATTTCTCTCTTGATAAGTATCAATATCTTCAATCTCTTCTTCATAAGAGATCTGTTCATTTTCTTCTATTGTATTGCTTTCTATTTCCTCTTCTTCAGCAGGTTCAAAGACTTCATTATCTATATCATTAAATATATTATTATCTTTTATAGAGATATTGAATTTACTCCAAAGGAGTTCTTCAATATTCTTCATATCTCTATAGGATAGAGATTCACCTATTATCTTATTTACTACAGCACCTTCAAAAAATGCTTTAGATGATTCTAGCTTATTCTCTAATTCTCTTAGTACCTGTGAAGCTTCGCTTTTTTTAATATATATATTTATAGCTTCATTATCACCTTTTATTTGTATAAGCTTAGACTTCATTTCTTCTCCTCCAGAGTTTTTTATATTTAGAAAATCATAGACATATTCTATTATATAACATTTTCTGCTCAATAGTTAAGTTTATTCTCTATAATTAAGAATTTTTATATATTTAAATCAAATTTTGCTCTTTAAAGCTGAAATAACCATTTTCTCCGACTATTATATGATCTAATACTTTAATACCTAAAATATTTCCACATTCTACTAATCTCTCTGTTATGGCGATATCTTCTTTACTAGGATTAGTATCTCCACTTGGGTGATTATGTACTAATATTATAGATGCACTACTCCTTCTTATTGCATTTTTATATACTTCTCTTGGATGAACAATAGTAGAATTAAGAGAGCCTATAGAAACTGTATGAATTTCAATTATAAAATTTTTATTATCTAGCATTACTATATTGAAATACTCTCTTTTTAAATATGCCATTTCATTTATAAAATAATCTGATAGATCTGTGGGATTCGTTATTTTCATTTTTTTAAATCTTGCAGAATTTGCTCTTCTTCCTAATTCCAATGATGCTATTATCTGAGCTGCTTTTGCATCTCCAATTCCTTTAACTTCTTTTAATTCTTCTATCGACATATCGGCTATATCTTCTATTCCTTTAGTAGTTTTAGACAATAATCTATTTGCAAGTCCTATGGCACTGTCTTCTTTCGAGCCTGTTTTAATTATTATTGCTAATAATTCTGCTGCAGATAAAGTTCCTGCTCCATTAGACAGTAGTCTTTCTCTTGGTCTTTCTGATTCTGGTAAATTTTTCATATTATCTCCTCTTCGAATTGAATTTATAATTTGATTTTTTGAAATGAATTTATTATATATGTATTCTTTATAATATCGTATTAAGTTATTTTTGTCTAATACATGGGTATAACTATAATATTAGAATCGAAAGGATGATTTAATTGAAGATAATTGCACTACTTGGTTCTCTTAGAAAGAATTCATATAATAGACAACTTTTGAATGAGATAATCGAATTGACAAAAGATGAAATTGAATTTGAAATAATAATGCCTGATTCCATTCCTCTATTCAATGAAGATATTGAATTTCCAGCTCCTGATTCTGTTAAAGATTTAAGAGATAAGATAAAAAGAGCTGATGGGGTCTGGATTTTCTCTCCTGAATACAATCACAGTCTTCCAGGTGGCTTAAAAAACATCTTTGACTGGCTTAGTCGTCCAGTTGAAAAAAATAGTGGTCAAGTCATGAGAGATGTTAAAGTCGCTATTTCTGGTGTTACACCAGGTATTTCAGGTACTTTAAATATGCAGGACGATCTAATGGCTTTTCTATGTTTTGTAAAAGCTGATTTGATGACAAGTACTAGAATATATTTCAATGATATTGATAGATGGGAAGATGAAAATGGAAATATTGATTTTACAAATTTTAGAGATAGAATAGATAAGATGATAGACGAATTCATCGAATTCGTAAAAAAATAAGGGGATTATAATAATCCCCTTTTAAAGAGCTCTTTTAATTTTTGATCTAATTTGCTTATAGGAAGACCTACTATATTAGAATATGAACCTTCAAAACTCTCGCACAATATCTCACCTATTCCTTGGATCGCATAGGCACCAGCTTTATCTCTATATTCTCCTTTATCTAAATAATTGTTTATCATATTATCAGAAAGTTCTCTAAATCTGACTATAGATTTCTCATAGTCCACAAGTTTTATATTATTTTCTCTATTTATTATTGAAAATCCTGTTATGACATAATGTTCCGATTTGCTAAGATTTTTAAGCATATTAAATCCATCATCTCTATCTAATGGTTTGCCTAATATCTTATCTTTATAAACAACTGTATCCGCTCCAATGATAATAGATTTCTTATTAACTTTTTTTGCTATATCCCATGCCTTCTCAAAAGCTAGAGTCATTGCATTGATTTCCGCTTTCGATTCAAATCCAAAAACTTCTTCTATATCACTCGGCATGATTGACAGTTTAATATCGTATTTAGAAAGTAATTCTATTCTTCTTTCCGATTTTGACGCTAATACTATATCCATCATATTATTTCTCCATCCCCAATTATCTTTTTAGAATTCTTTACAAAAAAATAGACTGCTATCCCGGTAAAATAACCAGTGAATAGACTGACTAATGCCATATATGGATAATAGACTGCTATTCTAATATTATTCATAATGGCTACTGCTACTAATATCTGTGTTAGATTGTGAATTAATGCACCTATTATACTTATTCCCATTAAACTGAATTTATCCTTAAAAAAATTGTATATAGTTATCATAGCAATTGTACTGAATATAGCTGAAGGCAGACTGTAAAGAAGACCTGAAAAATTTCCAGTTCCTATAGCTACTATGAATGTTCTTAAAAATGCGGTCAATAAAGACTCTTTATAGCCTAATAAAACTATGACTATCAGCTGAATTATATTGGCAAAACCTAATTTTGCCCCCGGTATAGGTATTGGCACCGGAAGACTATTCTCTACTATTCCAAGCACTACTCCAATAGCGATCAATAGTGCTAAGAATATTATCTTTCTCGTACTTTTCATATCTACCACCTAATAACTGATGAAATCCATATCATCATTTTTTTCATCCGATTTACCTCTTATCTCTATTACTAGTTTATTCGGTAAACAGACGATTATTTCTCCCGGACTCGATATCTTGCCTTGTTTTATATCGAGTTTATCAGGGCATGAAGCTTTAATAACTCTTACACTACCTTTTTCAATTCTTATCTTATTGTAACCATATTCAGTTCTTATATCTATATCTTTTTTAAGGCTTGGATCTATTATTATTTCTTTATACTTCTGTCCATTTATCTCTATATAGAGATATTTAGAGTCTGAAGTATTGAGATAATTTTTGCTTATGAATATTGAAGATATACTCAGAATTGCAACTATTAGTATTAAGATTTTATCATATTTTGTAGTCATATTTCTCCTCGAATCGATTGATTTATATCTAAATTCTATCATTATTTTATATTGCCTTCAATATATTTTATCAATAATCGAAAATTATACTCAAATAATTTTATATAAAATATTATATCTTCATATCAAAAAAAGACTAGACGATTAATTCAGATCAATCATCTAGTCAATTATATTATTATGCTGTTTCTGTCTTAACTTCTTCTTTTTTAGGCTCAGCTGGTTTTTTCTTCTTCTCAGGTGGCTTTCCGAAAATAGCACCTGTTGGACATTCTTTAGCGCATATTCTACAGTTCTTACAAGTTTCATAATTTATATGAGCTAAATTATTATCAAAATCCATTGAATCGAATGGACATTTCTTTACACATATCTGACATCCGATACATCCAACTGAACAAGCGTCTTTAACTTCTTTACCTCTTTTTTGATTATTACAATCTACGAATACTTTCTGTTTATAAGGTACTAATTCGATTAAGAATTTAGGGCAAACTTCTATACAAGCTCCGCAAGAAGTACATTTTTCTTTATTTATAACTGCAACTCCGTCTATTATATCTATAGCTCCGAAATCACAAACTTTTTCACATGTTCCATAGCCTAAGCATCCAAATGAACATGTCTTAGCTCCTCCTGCTACTAGAGCTGCTGCCCTACAATCTGTAATTCCTTCATATTGAAATTTATCTTTTGCTAATCCACATTTTCCATTACATTTAACTCTTGCAACTTTCTTTTCTGTTGCTCCTGCCTCTGTACCCATTATTGCAGCAATCTCTGATGCACATTGCTCTCCTCCAACAGGACAAGCATTTACCGGTGCTTTTCCTTCAGCTATTGCTTCAGCAAGACCATCACAACCTGGAAAACCGCAAGCCCCACAGTTAGCACCAGGAAGTGCTCCTCTCACCTTTACTATCTGGGGATTTACAGGAACTTCAAATACTTTAGCCGCTACTCCTAGGATTACTCCGAAAACAAGCCCCAGTACTCCTAGTATAACTACTGCTACTAATATACCATTCATATATTCTCCCCTCCTATACTAACCCAACGAAGCCTAAAAAGGCTATAGACATTAGTCCTGCTGTTATCAATGCTATAGGAAAACCTTCAAGTGCTTTGGGTATGTTTGCAAGTTCTAACCTCTCTCTAATTCCTGCAAAAAGTACAATTGCCAATGTAAAACCTATAGCTGCGGCAATTGAATTCACTATAGTTTCCACGAAAGTAAATTCATTCTGTATATTCAATAATGCTGCTCCTAGAACTGCACAGTTCGTAGTTATCAGTGGAAGAAACACTCCCAATGATTTATATAGAGGCGGACTCGCCTTTTTAATGAACATTTCAACTGCTTGTACGAGTGTTGCTATAACTAATATAAAAAATATCGTCTGCATAAACTCCAGATTAAATCTTTCGAGTATAGCGTATTGAACTCCATAAGTAACTATCCCCGCTATTGTAGTAACGAATGTAACTGCAACTCCCATTCCGAGAGCTGTTTCAACCTTTTTAGAAACCCCTAAAAAAGGACATATTCCAAGGAATCTAGAAAGGACGAAATTATTAACAAATATAGAGCTTATTACTATTGCAAATATACTCATTTTTCTCCCTCCTATTCTACCTTAGCTTCTTTTGCTTTCTCTTGTTCTATTAATTTAGCCTCTTTTCTATTTCTAAGACCTTCAATTCCAGCTATTAATAATCCCAATACGAAGAAAGCTCCTGGTGGAAGTATTAATATAAGTGCTGGTTGATAATTAGCTCCAAATATATCTATTCCAAAAATACTTCCTGCACCAAATAATTCTCTTATCATTCCAAGAACAGTCAATGCAATAGCAAATCCTAATCCCATTGCCAGACCATCTATTGCTGAATCCGAAACCTTATTCTTCGATGCAAAAGCTTCTGCTCTTCCTAATATCAAACAGTTTACAACGATCAAAGGTATGAATATTCCCAATGTCTTATCTAAATCTGGGAAATATGCCTTCAAAATCATACCGATCAATGTAACGAATGTTGCTATTACAACTATGAATGATGGGATTCTTATCTCATCAGGTATTATCTTCTTAATTAACGAAACAACTATATTTGAACCTATCAAAACTACAGTTGTAGCCAATCCCATTGCAAGCCCATTAATAGCAGATGTAGTAACTGCAAGTGTTGGACACATCCCTATTAATTGAACCAAGGTTGGGTTATCTGTAATTAGACCATTCTTTATAATATCTGTTTTTTTCATATCCTCACCCCGATTCTCTTATTTATCTAGTTCTGCAAATACTTCTGATGCTAAATTAACCCCAGAAGTAACAGCTTTAGATGTAATCGTAGCCCCTGTTATTGCTAATATATCTGTTTCTCCTGGTGCACTCTTAACAACTTCTAATTCTTCTGATGGTTTTTTATCATATTGTCCATAGAAAGACTCTTCAGTTGCTAATGCTCCTAGACCTGGTGTTTCATTATTATTTCCAAGTCTTACACCTTCAATAATCTTTTCCTCTTTATTTATTCCTGTTATTACTTCGACTATACCTCCATAGCCATTAGTTCCAGTTTTTATCGTATATCCTATTACTTCTCCACCTTTAATCCCTTCATATATATCTAATACTTCAGGATTAGATGTTTGAATTTCTTTAAGTTTATTAGACTCTAATTCCTTAAACTCATCTGCCTCTGGTAATACCTGTTGTCTCGACTCATTATTTGCATCTTCATTAACTTTTTCAATTAATACAGCAGTCTTTTCATTGGCAAATCCCAAAATTCCTGCTGCTACTACAGTGATTGCAAATAGTATAAGGCCTAATTTAGCTATCTTCATCTATTTCACCCCTCCAAATACTTTTGGTTGTGTGAACTTTTCAATTAATGGTGCCGCTAAGTTCATCAATAATATTGAATACGATACCCCTTCAGGATATCCACCTTTTAATCTGATAACTGTAGTCAATATACCTGCTCCTATACCGAATATTATCTTACCTTTTCCTGTTATCGGTGTTGATGGATAATCTGTAGCCATAAAGAATGCTCCTAGAATAAGTCCACCTGAGCAGATATGGTATAACATCGGCTCCCATCCTCCTGCAAATATAAATGTCAATATTGCAACTGTTAATATATATGCTACCGGTGTTTTCCAACTAATAACTTTTCTAATTATTAAATATATACCACCTATTAATAATAAAATAACTGATGTTTCTCCAATACAGCCTCCAATATTTCCTAAAAATGCATCCATTAATGATGGCAATTCACCTGCTGAAGGATTTTTCAATATAGCAAGTGGTGTTGCTGTCGATACTGCATCTGGTCCTGGTGATACCCAAGTAGTCATTAATACTGGCCAAGATGCTAATAGCATCGCTCTACCTGCTAGAGCAGGGTTTATGAAATTCTGTCCTATACCTCCAAAAGCTTGTTTCGCTATTCCAATCGCAAATACTGAACCTATAATAGGCAACCACCATGGAGCAGTTGACGGAATATTATAAGCTAATAAAATACCTGTTACCACTGCACTCAGATCAGATATAGTGACCGGCTTCTTGCTAAGTTTTTGTATTAAAAATTCAGTCAAAACAGCTGCTGCTACTGAAATCAAAGTCAGTTTTAATGCAGGTAAGCCAAAGAAGTACACGGCTCCAATCAGTGCTGGCATCATCGCTATTACAACATCTCTCATAATTTTATTAGTGTTCTCACTACTTAAAACATGAGGAGCTGCTGTTCCTATAAGTCTTTGATCCATTTCTGTATCCCCCTCCTATTTTTAATTGCTCTTTCTCTTAGCTAACTCTTTTTTTGCATATTTAAATGAATGAACTAATGAAATTTTAGATGGACATACGAATGAACAAGCTCCACATTCAATACAAGACCATATATTTAATTTCTCTAATTCGTCAAATCTCTCATGCATAATATTTTGATTCATAAGTACTGGCTCTAGTTTTACAGGACAAACTTCTACGCATTTAGCACATCTTATACATTGTTTTTGTTCTGGAAGTGCTGCTTCTGCTTTAGATAATGCTAAGACTCCTGATGTTCCTTTTACTACAGGAACACTGTCCGTAAACTGTGCCATACCCATCATTGGCCCACCCATGACCAATTTTTCAACTTCACCTTTATAGCCTCCACAATCTTCTATTAAACTACTGAATGGAGTTCCTATTCTAACCATGAAATTACTAGGTTGTTCTAATGCTCCACCCGTAACTGTAACTATTCTCTCTATTAAAGGCATTCCCGTCTTTATAGCTACCGATATAGCATATGCCGTACCAACATTGTTTACGACAACACCTACATCCATCGGTAGTCCTCCTGAAGGGACTCTTCTTTTCGTTATTGCATCAATAATTCTCTTCTCATCACCTTGAGGGTATTTAGTTTCAAGTGCAACTATCTCTATATTAGATTCATTCTTTGCTGCCTCTCTCATAGAGTCGATAGCATCCATCTTATTGTCTTCTATTCCAATATAACCTTTGTTCACACCTACCGCTTTCATTATCGCCTTAAGTCCATAAATTATATCTTCGCTTTTTTCAAGCATCAATCTATGGTCTGCTGTAAGATAAGGTTCGCATTCTGCGCCATTTAATATTACTATATCAACTTCTTTATCTTTTGGTGGCACAAGCTTTATATGAGTTGGGAAACTCGCTCCTCCTTGCCCTGTTATTCCAGCCTCTCTTACTATATCTATTATCTCTTTTGAAGAAAGATTGTCTATATCACCTTTAGGTTTCACTTCTTCACTTATTTCAAATAGACCATCTGATTTTATAACTACTGCATTAGATGAAGTCCCATCGGGTGAATCTACCTCCATAATTTTAGATACTTTTCCTGAAACGCTAGAATGAATAGGTGCTGATACGAAAGCTTCTGTATCCCCAATTTTTTGTCCTACCTTTACCTCATCTCCAACTTTAACTAATGGCTCACATGGCGCTCCTATATGTTGACGGAGTAAAATAGTAACTGTTTCTGGATCTGAACATGGTCTTATCTCATGACTCTGTGCCATCCCCTTCCTATAAGGTGGATGTATCCCCCCTGAAAAGGTTAGACTTGCTAGTTTCATATTATCTCACCTCTTATTAAAATTTTCCTGCTAATAACTATATACACCTAAGACAAACGTTTACCCATAATCTCTTATTTACCTTAAGAGATATAAGGGTTAAAGATATTATCTTTTAATTCTTATCAACCATATATTATTATATTTATTTTAGATTAAACTAAAGGATATACAGAAAAGCTTTGAATTGTATAAATACTAAAAAATCATTAAAAAAATCCACATATAGGATTACGTTTTCCTCCTCTATGCGGACATCTTCAATATCCTTGCCGCTATATGCCCTTAGAGCATATTCACTCACAATACTATATGGTGCGGATGATGGGATTTGAACCCATACGTCTTTCAACACACGCCCCTCAAACGTGCCTGTCTGCCGATTCCAGCACATCCGCACTTGGAATATTATAATCAGTTAATAAAAATTAATAAATATTTTACAAACAATCTTTACTCATTAATTATAATATAATATATTAAAGTTTTCAAGTTTAAATGAAGATTTGTATAAGATATTATAAGCTTTTTTATTATTATTATTCAATTTAATTACTAGTTAAAAGGTCAGAATTAAGACTATTCATTCAATACTAATATAATTCCTTATAGCGCTTATACGTGCTTTTTACCTTTTTAACATAGTCTGATGTCTCTTTAAAGGGTATATAATCTAGTATAATTCCATCCGAACTATATTCATTGGTATTCAACCATTCGTTCACATTTCCTATTCCAGCATTATAAGCTGCTAAAGCTGTATCTTCATTCCCATCATATTCTTTAATTAAATATGTTAAAAGCCATGTCCCCATATTAATATTATCTTCTGGATTAAAGAGCATCTGTTTATCAAAATCCTTCATATCTTTTTTCTGACTTATCCAATATCCTGTCTCTTCCATTATCTGCATAAGCCCTATAGCTCCCCTATTAGATACTGCTTTAGGATTGTGATCACTCTCTATATGAATTACAGAATGAATTAATAGAGGATCTATATCGTATTCTCTTGAATACTTTTGCACATATTTATCATATTTTAATTGATAATTCATTCTCATTATATTCTCTCTCTTTATAAAAGCAAATACTCCTATTATTATAAAGATTAATACTATTCCTCTAAATATATTTCTTCTAATCCTCTTAGCTCTTCTCTTTTTCTTTCTTAAATTTCTCTTACTCTCAATTCCCATTGTAAACCTCCAGATTAATCTTGACTCTCAATGCTAGATAATGCCTTATCTATTTCATTATAGAGTTGATCTTTTCCCCTATGATTATATATTATTTTATCAGATTTATATACTTTTTGATCAATATCCATCTGTGCATCTATTCTCTTAATAGCTGCTTCTCTACTAATAGAGTCTCTTTTAATCACTCTTTCAATTTGCTTTTCTCTATCTGCATAGATTAGCCAAATTTCTTCTAATCTCATATTATATCTTTCTAGATATTCCTCTGTTTCAAAAAGCAGAGGTATATCTAGAAAGATTATTTCTTCATCAGAAGAGCTATTTATAATATCTTTAGCTCTTCTATATATTTCTTTATGAACTATCTTCTCTAGAGATTTTAATTTCTCAGAATCAGAAAAAACTATATTTGCTAATTTTTTTCTATCAATCTCCCCATTTTTATCTAATATATCATTGCCAAATTCATCTATTATATTAATATATGCTCTTTCTTTTTTTAAATATATATATCTAGATATTTTATCAAAATCTACAACCTTATATCCCTTTTCTTTTAAATATCTAGTAGCAGTGCTCTTTCCTGTTCCTATACCTCCTGTAATTCCAATTAATTTCATCTTATTTTGTCTCATACCAGCTATCACCAGTCTTCATATCTACTTCTAATGGAATATCTATATCAACAGCATTTTCCATAGTGCTCTTTAAAACTTCTTTTACTTCTTCTAATTCATCCTCTAGAGCTTCTACTATCAATTCATCATGTATTTGAAGTATCAGTTTAGATTTCAATTTTCTATTCTTTAATTCTCTATATACATCTATCATAGCTAATTTAATTATATCTGCTGCGCTTCCTTGTATCGGTGTATTAAGTGCTATCCTCTCACCGAAACCTCTTATATTAAAATTACGTGATTTAAGCTCTGGAATATATCTTCTTCTGTGTAATATCGTCTCTACATATCCATTCTCCTTACCAAATTCAACTATATTATCCATATACTCTTTTACTTTTGGATAATTTTTTAAATAAGATTCAATATATTCTTTTGCTTCATATACACCTATATTTAGATCTCTAGCTAATCCAAAATCACTTATCCCGTATATTATTCCAAAATTTACAGCCTTCGCCCTAGATCTCATCTCAGAACTGACCTGATCCATTGGCAAATTAAATACTTCCGATGCTGTTTTTCTGTGTATATCTTCTCTTTCAAAGAATGCAGATTTAAGCTTTTCATCTCCAGATATAAATGCTAATACTCTCAATTCTATCTGTGAATAATCGGCATCTACTAATTTATGATTCTGATCTTTTGCTACGAATAGCTTTCTGATCTTTCTCCCCTCTTCTGTTCTTATAGGTATATTTTGAAGATTAGGCTCTGTACTACTTATTCTTCCTGTAGTCGTTATAGTCTGATTGAATTTAGAGTGAATCCTTCCAGTCTTACTATTTATCATATTCCTCAAACCATCTATATAGGTTGATTTTAACTTAGATGTCTGTCTATATTCGATGATTTTATTTATTATAGGATGTTTGTCCTTAAGCTTTTCTAAAACCTCTATATTCGTTGAATATCCTGTTTTCGTCTTCTTTATAATAGGAAGTTCAAGTTTTTCAAATAGTATTTCTGATAATTGCTTAGGCGAATTTATATTAAAATCCTCTCCAGCAAGCTCATGAATTACTGATGTTAATATATCAAGTTTTTCACTTATCTCTTTATCTAATTTATCTAATTCATCTAAATCTATTTTAAATCCTCTATATTCCATATCTGCTAAAACTTCTGTAAGTGGCATCTCTATATCATAGAATAATTCACTCATATCGCTCAATTCTATCTCTTTTTTTAATAAAGCTTCGGATGATTTTGCAATATTTATATGATTAGCTAATATATCGGCTCTATCTTCAATTTTTAAATCGGAATATTTCTTCTTTTTTCTTCCCTTTCCCAATATATCAGTTTCTGAAGGTATATTTCTATTTAATTTTTCTCTAGCTATATTCTGAATAGAATAATCTCCTAATGATGCATTAGCCATATACAGAGCTATAGAAGCATCATAGTCAAGATTATTCATCTCTATTCCATGATATTTAAATTCTAAAATCTCTTCTTTTATCTTATATCCGCTCTTCTTTATATTAGAATCCTCTAATTTCTCTTTTAATATTGCATACACTTCGTCTTTATCTAAACCTTTATATATTAAATTAAAAGTGAAATCTAGATAATAGAATTTTTCTTTATTTAAAATTCCTAAACCTATACATAGTCCATCTTCTTCATACATACCTTTTATATATATTTCTTCTTCAAAATCCGAGACTATTTCTTTTAAATCTTCTATTGATTTGATAATTTCTATATCTATATTCATATCTTCAATCGCTTCGTCTTCATCCATATCTTCTCCAGAAATATCCTCATATAATGATTTCAATTCATATTCTTTGAATTTTTCTAATAATTCTTCTTCATTCGGATTCTTTATTTTTAATTCTTCTATATCTATATCTAAAGGTACATTTAGAACTATTCTCGCTATAGTTTTACTCATTATTGCCTGTTGTCTATATTCTATTAAATTCTGTTTCATCTTAGATTCTTTCATATCGTCTATATTTTCATAGACAGATTCTAGACTCCCGTATTTCTTCAGTAATTTAAGTCCAGTCTTTATACCTATGCCTGGAACTCCAGGAATATTATCAGAATTATCTCCCATAAGTCCTTTTAAATCTATTAATTGTTCTGGAGTTAAGCCAAATTCTTCATCTATTTTTTCTAAATCGTAAGTCTCTATATCTGATATTCCTTTTTTATTTATTATTACTTCGGTATTCTCACTCACTAATTGCAGATAATCTCTATCTCCAGACACTAATATAGTCTTAATTCCTTCTTCTTCAGCTATCTTTGATAGAGTTCCGGCAAGGTCATCTGCTTCATATCTGTCCATCTCTAATGTCTTGATATTCATAGCTTTTAATATTTCCTTTAATATTAAAAATTGAGGACCTAAATCATCCGGCATCTTAGCTCTACCTGCCTTATATTCTTCAAACTGTTCATGTCTGAATGTCTGTCCTTTTTTATCAAAGACTATGGAAATATATTCTGGACTATAGTCCTTTATCAGTCTATAATATATCTTTAAAAATCCATAGACCCCATTAGTAACTATTCCATCTTTAGTGCTTAGAGGCGGAAGTGCAAAAAACGCTCTATACAATAGACTATTTCCATCTATAACCATTAATTTCTTTTTATCTGACATAATTTCAACTCCTATTCCATTTATAGAAAAGTATAATAAAAAAAAGACTTCTAGTCAAAAGTCTTTTAATCTTAAAAGGACCAAGCAAATATATATGCTTGATCCTAGATTTTAAATTCTCTTATCTATGATTCAGATACTATGATGCCCTTTTCATATTTATAAGGTCGAAATACAGATTTCTTAAGTTCCATATTTTCATCGTATATGAAGGATGCATGATGCATATAATCATCATTCATATAGTATCTTAAATCAATTATATCTAATTGTATCTGATCGTCCTTTTTAACTATATCTACATGGTTTATAGACGATGTGAATTCATCAAAATACCTACCTAATTCGCTATTATAGGCAGTTTGGATAATCTTTTCTCTTTCAATCTCAATATCCTTTTGTTCATAAAATCTTTCTATCTCTACAGGTCTTTCATTTAGAAAATTAATTCTACCCCTAACCTTATAATTTTGCTTTTCAACAATATAATCCCATTTAAATATATTTATCAGACTAGGCAGAACGTATAATTTTTCATCTTCATTTAGTTCATAATAATCTGCTAATATTGTAAACATTTCTTTTTTTACTATATATCTATGGGCTAAATATATTGCCGTACTACCTATTCCTATCATAATTTTATGCGTCTGAGAGATATTGGCATAGAATAGACCTATAGACAATAATGAAATAAAAGGATCGTATAGCATTATAAGTCCAGCTACATACTTTTTATCTTTAAATGGCAATAGAGGCCTTACTCCATACGAATTTAACGCATCGAAGAATACATGAGACATTGCACCTAAAAAAGTCCACAATAATATATTTAAGAAATTATATTCTGGAAAAATTAGATTCAATACAGTAGATATTACTATAGATATTCCTACTACAGAGAATATCGAATGTGTCTCTCCTCTATGATGTTTTAAGTATTCATAATTTCCTCTATACTTTGCAAGTATATCAATATCTGGTGACATAGCTCCTATTACAGCGCCAATGGTCAAGGGACTTATTAGCTCTGTTTCACCACTCATAGCTGCTATTCCGATTCCAATTATTCCGTGAGTTATTGGATCCATCTGATCACTCCCGACTTTATTATATTTCATTCTTTATTAATATTATACCACAAATTTTATTTAATTAACATTATAGGTGTTAATTGAGTTATTTTACTAATTTATAAATATATTATTTCATAATTTTATTGCCTATTTTTTTTATTTCTGCTATAATATGAATATATTTTGGCTAGCCGGAGTGGTGGAATGGCAGACGCGTTGGACTCAAAATCCAATGGTAGCAATACCGTGCGGGTTCAAGTCCCGCCTTCGGCACCATTATTTTTTTTACCCTTTTTTAAACAGTTTTTAATATATAATCTCTAAACCTCTTTTGAATAGGAGATAATTCCCTTTTATTATGATAAGCAAAGTAAAAAGATCTATTCAAATCTATATCTTTTAAATAGAATTTTTTAATACTTCCTCTTTCAATTTCATGCTCTACTGTCAATTCGGATACTATACTGACACCAAGCCCTATCTCAACAAATTTCTTTATAGCTTCACCATCTTCAATATAAGATGTTTTGTCGAATACATCCTTATCGACAGCTTTTTCTCCTTCTAATATAAGATTCTCTTCTATTAATTTTCTAGTTCCCGAACCCTTCTCTCGTAATATCATCCTATGTTTAAATAATTCTTCTTTATCTATATATGAATTATTTTCCCAAGGAAAATCTGAATTATTAGGTGTTATAACGCATAATCTATCTTCTATTATCTCAATATAGTCTATATACCTATCATCGTATTTTTCATTATATTTTGCTCCTACTATACCAAAATCTGCATATCCATCTTTTATATCTTTAACGACTTTTGCAGAATCTCTTTCATTTATTATAAAAGATATATCTGGATATTCATCTGAAAAATCTTTTATTATTTCAGGAAGTAGATAATTTCTAGGAACTGAACTAGAACTTATTATAAGCTCTCCTTGAATCTTCCCATTATATGCACTTAGATCAAATTTTGCCATATCTTTTACCTGTATTATATTTGTAGCATATTGATATAATATTTCTCCAGCTTCAGTAGGTGTAGCTTTTTTACCATATCTATTTATCAATAATGTTTCTAATTCTTCTTCTAATGACTGTATATGACTCGTAACTGTCGGCTGTGTTAGATACAGCTCCTGTGCAGCTTTAGAAAAGCTCTTTAAATTCACAACTTTGACAAAACTCTCTAATTGTCTGAACTCCACTAAAAATCACCTCTTATTTTATACATGAACAGAGAATATTAATCTATTATTTCAATATTATCTAATTGAGATTTTAAAGATAATTTGACCGCATCTATATATTCTTTTCTCAGTTTTTTCTGCTCCTCTTTTTCAATCTCATTTAATCCTATTTCTTTTGATTTCTTAGATAATTCATTAATTCTCTCTATTTTTTCTTTAGATATCATAATAATCCTCCCTATTATATCTCAATCGAACTACCTCTTACCTGTATTTGAAATGGTAGTAATGTGTCCTCATTCTTTAATTTGTCCCCTTTTAACTCCTTGATTATCCTTCTTACAGCAACTGCACCTATATCATAATAAGGAACTTTTATGGTCGTAAGTGTAGGTCTTAGTATTGATGAAGTATTTATATCTCCAAAGCCTGTAATAGATATTTCTTCTGGTACCTTAACTCCTTTATCATAGAGATATCCTAGAACACCTATTGCTATCTCGTCATAACTACAAAATACTGCTGTTGCCTTAGATTCTATTATATCTCTTCCCACATTATAACCTTGTTCATATCCTATATCTTCAGCGTATAATATCATTTTTTCTAAACCATTTTCTTCAATAGCTTTTTTATATCCATCAAGCTTTTTTTTCTCGATTGAGTTTTCTTCTCTACTCTTAACTACGTATATTATGTCCTGATGTCCACTATTTATTAAGTAATTAGTCATTTCATAAGCAGCGCCCTCATTATCTATTATTACTGAAGGATATTTTTCATTATAATAATAACGATTTAAATATATAAAAGGCATATTTATCTTATCTATATTCTGATCAAGCTCTTCATTTAAATTATCTGAAATCAATATTATACCTTCTACTTGCTTAGATCTCAATACCTGTAAAGATTTTACTTCTTCCTGCATCTCTCCAAATGTTGAAGAGAGTAAAATATCGTAATCATACATTCTTCCAATCTCTTCAATTCCTCTTAACATCTCTGCTACATAGGAATTACCTAAATCTGTGACTATAACTCCTATAAGTGATGATTTTTTCGTCACTAGAGATCTTGCTACTTCATTCGGCTTATATCCTAATTCTTCAATCGCTTTTTCAACTTTTTTTCTGACCTCTTCACTGACTGGTTTTGAATCGTTTACAACTCTAGAGACTGTAGAAATCGAAACTCCAGCCTTTTTTGCAACATCTTTGATTGTAGCAATCATATTCTTCATCCTTCCAAAATTAAAAGATAATCTCTTCTTTTATTCTATAAAATTATAAGAGTTGACTTCTGCCAACTCTCATAATCTTTTTTATAGTAATTATTTCTGTTTAGGTAGATGTATACATTCACCATAACTAGCTGCACAAGCCTCCATAAGTGCTTCTGAATAAGTTGGATGTGCATGGACTGTTTCTGCTATTTCATTAGCGCTAACACCATTAGCCATTAATGATGCTGCTTCATTTATCATCTCTGCAACATTTATTCCTATCATATGAACGCCTAGTATTTTATCATCGTCTTTATTCACTAATACTTTTATAAATCCTTCTGGCTCTCCTGAAGAAACAGCTCTACCATTTCCTCCAAATGGGAATTTGCCAATTCCTATATTAGAGTATTTTTCTTTTGCCTCTGCTTCTGTTATTCCTACAGTCGATACTTCTGGTAATGTATAAACGCAAGAAGGATTATAGGTAGGATCATATTCTTCCGATCCGCCTAGTGCATTTATAACGGCAATTTCAGCCATTTTTGATGCAGAGTGAGCAAGCATTAATCTCGCATTTATATCTCCTGGTGCATATATTCCCTCTACACTAGTTTCCATCTTATCATTAACAGATATTGCATTTCTATTCATCTCAAATTCTATTTCTCCAACTCCTTCTAAATCAGGAATTCTTCCTATTGCCATAAGCACTAGATCTGATTCAATAGAGTCTTGATCTTTTATATTCAATTTCATTCCATTTTCCACTTCTTCTATAGACTCTAGCATGCTTTCTGTTAATATCTTAACGCCTTTTTTCTTCATTATATTTGCAAGTTCTCTACTTATATCACTATCCATATTATCAACTATTCTCTCTCCTGCTTGAATAATTGTTACCTCTGTTCCATAAGCATTGAATATAGTTGCTATCTCACATCCTATAACTCCTCCACCTACGATTGCAAGTCTTTCAGGCAGTTCTTTTAAATCTAATATCTCATCACTAGTTATTACTTTTTCATGATCTGCTCCAGGTATATTCACTTTATGAACTTTTGATCCACCTGCTAATATAATCTTCTTTCCCTCTATTATCTCTTCTCCATCTTCTTTTGAAACCTTAACTTTCTTATCCTTAGTTATAGTTCCAACTCCTTCAAATACTTCTATATCGTTACTTCTGAGTAGAGCTCCTATACCTGTAGTCATCTTTCTTACAACTCTATTCTTATAATTAACAACTTTCTTCATATCGATTGTGAAATTCGTGCTATCTAGAACTACCCCTCTAGATTTTGCATCTTTTATATGCTCTATGACTTCAGCATTCTTTACATAAGTCTTTGTAGGTATACAACCTCTATTAAGACATGTACCACCTAAACTGTCTTTTTCTACTAAAGCTACTTTAGCTCCAAGCTGTGCTGCTTTTATAGCTCCAACATATCCTGCTGGTCCTCCACCTATTACAATTATATCGTATGACATAAAATCCCTCCTAGTTTTATAAAATATTTAATTCCAACCGTTTTATAAGTCTATATAAATATTATATCATATATAATATACCCTATTATGATATAATTATTTAAACCAAAGTTATTTTTAAATGATAAGGGAGGAATTTTATATGCACGATTATCATGCACATAGTTATTTTTCGGGTGATTGTAATTATTCTATGGAAGATATGATTAAAGGAGCTCTTGATAATAATTGTAAATCTATAGCTTTTACTGACCATATAGACTATGATTTTGGTGGTGAAATGGGTTGTGAACTATTCACTTTTGAGCCCGAAAAGTATTTAAGAGAAGTCGATATTATGAAAAAGAAATTCGGTGATAGAATAAGAATATTATCTGGGGTAGAAATGGGACTACAACCTCATCTAGTAGAGGATATTGAGAAAAGATTTCCTTTCGATGAGTTTGAATTCACAATACTTTCCCTTCATACTTCTGATATGAAGGACTTGCACGATGGATCGTATTTTAAGGGAAAGAAACCTTTAGAAGCGTATGAGATATATTATAATGAGCTTCTATACTGTATTGAGAATTTTAAAAATTATCAAATAATTGGACATATAAATTTAATCGATAGATATGCACGATTCCTAAACGATATACCAAATTTCAATGAATATTCTCATATATTAGAAAAAATATTCGAAACCATTATAAAAGACGGTAAGGGTATAGAGGTAAATACTTCTGGCTTTAGATACGGTATGAACTCTTTTCTTCCAAATGGTAAGGTTCTAGAATTATATAGAGATATGGGTGGAAAGATAATTACTTTTGGCTCAGATACTCATTGTCCTAATGATGTTTTAAAATACTATGAATATACTCTTAAGGAATTGGATAATATGAATTTTAAAGAGATTACACATTTTGATGAAATAGGAAATCCAATACAGATACCGATTGAAAAAGCTTTAGCAAAATTGGCAAAATAAAAAGACCTTATAAATAAGGTCTTTTCCCCAACATGCCGGTTGCTTTTCTAATTCAGACCCGCGTTCAGCAGGTGGGTACTCTGCTCCTAACTTTTGACTTCCTTCAAGAGGCATGTCAGCTGGCAGGAGACACCAAGTTCCCGTATTAACTATGTCGGTTGAATTATTAAAGTATCCGTACATCTCAGGATTATTATATTAACTACATTATACTATATTCTCAGTTCGAATACAAAACTTTTATTATAATTAAATAAAGTAGATATTACTATTTTAGCTTTATTAAAGCAATTTTATTGCTATTTGCTCTACTTCTCTTCATTTTCCTATTGTTTATCCTTCTACTTAACAACTATATTATATATTCTTCCAGGTACATAAATTTCTTTTACTATATTTTTGCCTTCTATGAAACTCTTCACCTTATCATTAGATAGAGCTTTTTCATTTGCTTCTTCTTTACTAGCTTCTTTTGAAATCTCAATTATACCTCTTACTTTACCATTTACTTGAACTGCCATCTCTATTATATCATCAATCGTCTTCTCTTCATCCCAGATAGGCCAAGTAGTTTCATTTAAATAACCTTCAAAGCCTGCTATTTCCCAAAGCTCCTCTGTTATATGTGGAGAAACTGGATTTAATAAGATTAGGAATGTTTTAAATTCTTCTTTATTTAATTTCCCATTCGAATTTATATCATTTAATAATGTCATAAGAGATGCTATTCCCGTATTGTATTTCATATTTTCATAATCTTGTGATACCTTCTTTATAGTCTTATGAAAATTAGATTCTAATTCCTTACTGTATTCATTTCCTTCTACTAGTATATCCTGTAATTTCCAAACTCTCTCTAAAAATCTTCTACAGCCTTTTACTCCATTTTCAGACCAAGATACTGATTTCTCAAAATCTCCAATGAACATCTCGTAAAGTCTTAATGTATCAGCTCCAAATTCTTCTACAACTTCATCAGGATTTACGACATTTCCTCTAGATTTAGACATCTTTTCATTGTTTTCACCTAATATCATACCATGGGATGTTCTCTTATTATAAGGTTCCTTTCCTGGTACTAGATCTAAATCGTATAAGAATTTATACCAAAATCTTGAATAGAGTAAATGAAGCGTAGTATGTTCCATTCCTCCATTATACCAATCTACAGGCATCCAATAATCTAATTTATCTCTATTGGCAAATTCCTTATCATTATTAGGATCTATATATCTTAAGAAATACCATGAAGATCCTGCCCACTGTGGCATAGTATCTGTCTCTCTCTTAGCTGCCTTTTTGCAATTTGGACATTCCGTATTTACCCAATTATCTATTTTAGAAAGAGGCGATTCTCCATCATCACTTGGCTCATAGCTTTCAACTTCAGGAAGAACTACTGGCAATTCTTCTTCTGGAACTGGAACCCAACCACATGAATCACAGTGGACCATCGGTATAGGCTCTCCCCAGTATCTCTGTCTTGAGAAAACCCAATCTCTCAATTTATAATTCGTCTTCTTCTTACCTATACCATTTTCTTCAAGGTATTTACTTATCTTCTCTTTAGCTTCTTTGACTTCTAAGCCATTGATCAGTTCTGAATTTACAATAATTCCAGTATTAGTATCTGTATATGCTTCCTCTTCAATATTTCCACCCTTTACTACTTCTATTATTGGTAGATCGAATTTCTTTGCAAATTCCCAATCTCTAGTATCGTGTCCCGGTACTGACATAACTGCTCCTGTACCATAGCTAACTAATACATAGTCTGAAATCCAAACTGGTATCTCCTCTTTACTAACAGGATTTATGGCTTTAATTCCTTTTATTTCTACACCAGTTTTAGTCTTAGCAAGCTCTGTTCTCTCAAAATCCGATTTCTTGCTTGCATATTCTTTATATTCTTCTATCTCATCCATATTTTCTATTTGATTCTTTAATTTATCTATTATAGAATGCTCTGGTGATATGACCATATAGCTAACTCCATATAGGGTATCAGGTCTTGTGGTATAGACTCTTAATTTATCTCCAGTAGATAATTCAAAATCTATCTCCATTCCTTCCGATTTACCTATCCAGTTTATCTGTTGTGCCTTTATCTTATCTAGATAATCTAAATCTTTTAAATCTTCTACTAGTCTATCTGCATACTCTGTTATCTTAAGCATCCACTGATTTTTTACTTTTCTAGAAACTTCTGTTCCACAACGCTCACAAGCTCCTCCAACGACTTCCTCATTCGAAAGCCCTACTTTACAATCAGGACACCAGTTTATTGATGCCTCCTTCTTATACGCTAGGCCTTTTTGATACATCTTAAGAAATATCCACTGAGTCCATTTATAGTATTCGGGATCTGTCGTATTTATCTCTCTCGACCAATCGAAAGAAAGACCGAGTGATTTTAATTGTTCTTTAAATTTTCTAATATTTCTTTCAGTTACTATTGCTGGATGTATCTTATTCTTAATAGCATAATTCTCTGTTGGCAGTCCAAAAGCATCCCATCCCATAGGATAGAGGACATTATAGCCTTCCATTCTTCTCTTTCTTGAAACAACGTCTAATGCTGTATACGGTCTAGGATGTCCTACATGTAGTCCCAGACCCGATGGATAAGGAAATTCTATAAGTGCATAGAACTTTGGTTTTTCTGTATCATCAGATGCATAGAATGTTCCTTTTTTATCCCATATATCCTGCCATTTCTTCTCTATTTCATTTGGTCTATATTCACCCAAACCATTCATCTCCTCTTATTTAATCTTCTCGTTTACATTTTATATTCAAATATAATATTATCATAGGAAACAGTACAAATCAATTCTAGACCATATCTAAGCTTTTTTATTATCTAGATTTTTGACTCTATTTAATAACTCTCTTAATTCAATATGTGAGGGAATATTAATCCTCCTTAAATTGAATAGACTATTCGATATATCAGCATATCTAGTATTCGTAATAACTGAAGCTTTAAACCCTAAATCTCTTATAACTCTATCATTATTATCATTTTTCTTTCCATATGGATAGGAGAATACGTATGAATCTGAACCAGTTTTTTTCTTTATCTGAGCCATTATCTTTATTGTATCATCTCTAAATCTATAATAATGATCTTCCTTCGTCTCTTCCTTTAATGGTAGAACTCCTACACCTCTAGTCAATGATTCTCTGAAATAATGCATATCATAAGTATGGGGCTGAATTTCAATTAAACCAGAATCATACATCTCCTTTGCCTGATTCCAATTTATATATTCACCATATTTCTTATCTTCAGACTTCTGCTCTAATCTCTTTCCTATAACAAAGAATGTCATCTTCATATTTCTTTCCTTTAATAATGGATAGGCATATTTATATACACCCGGTCTTCCATCATCAAAAGTTATTATAACGGGCTTATCTGGCAGTGATTTCCTCCCTTCTTTATAATCTATTAGATCTTTAAATGATATTGTTTTATATCCATTATTTTGTAAATAATTTAAATCTCTTTCGAATCTGTCCTTAGTCAAACATATCTTATTCGTCTTTAAAGGATCTAAGCTTATATCATGATACATTAATATAGGTATCTCATTTTGAATTACCTTACTCTCTTTCTGATTAAAAAAAGATAATATCAATATTAAAATTAAAGTTTTGAGTATTAATTTTCTCATAATTATCCCTCTCTATAATAAATTTTATTAAAATTTTATTATTTACCTTCAAATAAATAGAAGTACACCCCTTATTTGAGATGTACTTCTATTCATTCCTATATTAAATTATGGCGCACCCAGGAGGACTTGAACCCCCAACCTTTTGGTTCGTAGCCAAACACTCTATCCAGTTGAGCTATGGGTGCCTATTTTGGCTGGGGTAGCTGGATTCGAACCAGCGCATGTCAGAGTCAAAGTCTGATGCCTTACCGCTTGGCGATACCCCAATTATGGAGCGGAAGACGAGATTCGAACTCGCGACCCTCGCCTTGGCAAGGCGATGCTCTACCACTGAGCCACTTCCGCATATCTTGGTGGATGGGACTGGATTCGAACCAGTGAAAGCTAAGCTAACGGATTTACAGTCCGTCCCCTTTGGCCAACTCGGGAACCCATCCATAATATAATGGAGCTGGTGAGAGGACTTGAACCCCCAACCTACTGATTACAAGTCAGTTGCTCTACCAATTGAGCCACACCAGCTTATATGGTAGCGGCGAACGGATTTGAACCGCTGACACTGCGGGTATGAACCGCATGCTCTAGCCAACTGAGCTACGCCGCCATATATGGCTCCTGGGGTGGGATTCGAACCCACAGCCTATCGGTTAACAGCCGAGTGCTCCACCGTTGAGCTACCCAGGAATATTCCCACGCCATATATTCTAACATTTAGTAAAGTCTATGTCAATATGATTTAATTATATTATTAATTATCTTTATCTATTATTGCTCCAGTCATAGCATCTATCTCGTATTCTATATCTTCACCATTATTATTTTGTACAGTAATCTCTAAAATTAAAGTATTATCATCAATACTCAATTCCCATTCATCTAAAAAATAATCGGATCCAGCATCAGATAATGCAATATCTATTAAAGAATCTAAACTAGTTATATCTGATAGATTAAATGTAGCTACATTATCAGAACTATCCCTGTCCTCTACTTCCTCTTTAACAAAATCTCCATTTTCTGCATCTATTTTAACTTCCGTCTTCGTATTTTCACCAATACCTTTTATCTTATATACATATCTACCATAGTCTGTATCTAGTGCTATCTTTTCTAATGCAGTATCAGAATATTTTTCTGAATACTTTTCATAAGCATCTTGTGCTGACAGTTTTACCGTCTTTAAATTAGTTTTCTCTGAATCATCATTATTTACTTCTTCTTCCTCATTTAATACTTTCTCATTCTGATCATCTTTCACTGTTTCAGTATTTATATCTTCATTCACTTTATTAACTGACTCTTTCTTTTCTTGATCGGATCCACAACCCGATAATAGAGTTAGTGATACTAAAGCTATAATCGATAAGGTATATAATCTTTTCATAATAATCCTCCTCTACCTTGATATTTAAATTATTATATATCTATATACCCATTTAAATAGCTATAAATCAATACTCTAATTCAAATTTATACAAAAAAAAGACCCAGACTAAAAGTCTGAGTCGTTCTTAACTGGCGATGTCCTACTCTCCCAGGCCGTCTCCAGC
>JAUNVB010000006.1:0-44072 GCA_030537835.1 Andreesenia angusta
ATTATATTATTTTTAGCTGCCCATTTAATAGATCTTATAGCATATTCAGATATCTCATCTCTATCAGAGAATTCTATTTCCTCTAAATCTCCATTTTCTTGATTGTCTTTAAAATATCTATCAACTATAACGGCTACATCTTCTCTAGTCACTTCTTTTTCAGGAGCAAAGAGATTTTCACCTATTCCTTTAACTATGCCGTTTTTAGCTGCCCATTTAACACTATTAGCATAATATGCATTAGAATCTACGTCGTCAAATTCACGACCATCGATTACTTCTGATATATTTGCTTTTCTACCAAGTACAGTTACAAACATACCTCTAGTTATATCTGCATTTGGAGCAAATTCATCCTCATTTACACCTTTGAATAAATTTAAATCTAGAGCTTCTTGAATAGCATTAGCATACCAAGCATCTGGATCTAAATCTTTAAAGTCTTCAATATTCTTAGCAAATGAAATACTGCTCAACGAAAGCATTGCAATAGTTGAAATTAATAAAGTTTTTTTACATTTTTTGAATAACAAATAATCACTCCGTTCATTATTTTTATATCTTATCCTAATGATTTAGAACCACTGTAGATAAGATAACAAATATATTATACAATATATTTAAGAAATTATGTATTAAAAGCAGAATTAATTTAAATAAATACTTACTCTTATATTTTTAGATTAAAAGAATCTAAAAGTGGTATAAATAAGAGTATAGAAATATAGATGAAATTCATAGTCTTTATATGATATCATATAGTATAAAGCATGAAAAAAATAGGAGATGATTAAAAAATATGAATACGTATGAAAGTGATAAAATTAGAAACATTGCAGTATTAGGACATAGTGGTTCAGGAAAAAGTATACTTAAAGAAGCTATTCTATTCAGTACAGGAGAAATAGAAGAGCCACCTACAGCTAATAAAGCTATGAGTTCGGATATGAATCTCTTTTCAGTAGAGTGGAAAGGTTATAAATATAATTTTATAGATACACCAGGTTATGCTGATTTTTATAGTGAGGTAGTTTCAGGAATATCAGCAGCAGCAGGGGCTATTATAATAGTTGATGGAACTGAAGACTTACAAGTTGGAACTGATAAGGCACTTGAAATAACGGATGAATTAGGGATACCTAAGATTTTGTTTGTAAATAAAATAGATTCACCGACTGCTAATTATTATAAGATAATTGAGCAATTGAGAGAGAGATATGGAAAGAAAATTGCTCCATTTCATGTTCCAATAGGTGAATCAGAAGATTTTAAAGGATATGTTAATGTTGTTGAGCTTTTTGCAAGAGAGTATGATAAATCTCAAGAGAGATGCTTTACAGTAGATATACCTAAGGATATGGATAATGAGATAAAAGAAGTAAGAGATATGTTAATGGAATCAGTTGCAGAGTCTGATGAAGTCCTTTTAGAGAAATACTTCTCAGATGAAGAATTCGATAAGGATGAAATCCATTTAGGGTTAAAAAAAGCAGTTATAAATGGTGATTTAATACCAGTGCTATGTGGTTCGACTCTTAAAAATATTGGTGTTCATACATTAATGTGGATGGCGAAAGATTATTTCCCATCACCTGTAGATAATGAATATGACTTAGATGCAGATTTTGCAGGACAAGTATTCAAGACCATAATAAATTCAAAAGAAGATAAGGTATCTATTTTAAAAGTGTTACAGGGAAGGTTAACAGCTAATAGAAATGTATTTAATGTTAATAAGAATCAATCTGAAAAGATATCGAATATCTATGGTTATACTACTGGTCCTATTAAAGAGATTATAGAAGCATCTACTGGGGATATAGTAGCTATATTAAATGCTGAATCGTTTGAGACTGGAGATACTATATCTGCGAATTCAGAATTTATGCCTTATAGAGAATTAGTATTTCCAAAGCCGCAGACATTATCAGGAATAAAGTCTGTAGATGCTTCAAAGAAGAAAGAATTACTTGAAGCACTAAAGATACTACAAGAAGAAGATAAGGCATTAGAGGTAGAATTTGATGGTGAAGGGTATCAAACAGTAATTGGAACTCAAGGCGAATTACATTTAAATACGATTAAGAAAAAATTAGAAGATAAATTTGGAATCAAAATAGAGATTGTTGAATACAAAGTTCCATATAAAGAAACGATAAAAACTGATGCGAAAGCTGAAGTAAAGCTTAATAGAACGGTAGATGATAGAGGAGAGTTTGCGGAAGTGCATTTAGAACTAAGCCCTATCGAAGAAGGATTTATATTTGAAGATTTAGTTAAGGGTGGAGTAATACCTGAAGAATATTCGAATTATGTCGAAGAGGGTGTTAGAGAAGCTGTAGAAGAAGGTGTACTTGGAGGATATCCAGTTACTAATATTAAGGTTAGTTTTTATGGCGGATCTTATAATCCTGTAGATTCTAATGGAGCAGCTTTTAAAGAAGCGGCAAAAATGGCATTTAAAAAAGGGTTGAGTCTAGCTTCACCTACATTAATCGAGCCGATAATGACTATTAGGGTAACGACTAAAGAAGATAATATCGGAGATATAATGGGAGATTTAACTAAGAGAAGAGCTAAGATACAAGGTATGGAACCAGCTGATGAGATGTTTAATCAGACGGTGATAGCGGAAGTACCACAAAAAGAAATATTGCATTATTTAAATGATTTAAGATCTATGACTTCAGGAAGAGGATATTTTGATATGGAGTTTAATAGATATGAAGAAGTACCAGAAAAAATAACTGGTGATATTATTAAATAGAAAAAATGATGAGTTTAGGATAAGAATTTTATCTTAAACTCATTTTTTTATAATAAATATTAACATAATAATATTATGTTAAGTAATATGCAAATAAAACAGCTAATAACAGTAGTTTAGTTATTAGCTAAAGGGTTTCTACTTATTGCATCTCTCAATCTATCATCATCGACATGAGTGTATATTTGAGTAGTTGATACATTTTCATGTCCTAAAATTTGTTGTAATGCACGAATATCCACATCGCCGTATTTATACATCAGAGTAGCCGCGGTATGACGTAATTTATGAACGGAATACTTATCCGGATCAAGACCGGCCAGTTTTATATATTTCTTAACCATATGTTGAACTGTTTTCTCATTAAGTCTATTTCGTTGACGAGATATAAATAGTGCCTTAGGTTCCTTTAATCTCTCTTTAGGTCTAACTTCTATATAGTCATTAATTGCTTCAACACAAGCTATATTTAAATATATAGTTCTTTCTTTATCGCCTTTACCTATTACAGTCAATATATCTCCTCGTATTTTATCAAGATCTATGCTGACGAGCTCGGAAAGCCTTAGCCCACAATTGAGGAATAATGTTATGATTGCATAATCTCTTTCTTTGTTTTTTCCGCCAGCTTCTTTAACTGTATCTAAAAGCCTCTCAGCCTCTGGAAGGGAAAGGTAGATAGGTTGACGACTGTTTATTTTAGGAGATTCTAATTGAGTAGCTGGATTATTATCAATTATCTTTCTTATATCGTAGAGATAATTAAAAAATGACCTTATAGAAGCTACTTTTCTAGCTTTTGTAGAATTCTTATTATCTCTCTTATCATCTACATAGGAGATATAAGCATGTAAATCCTCCAATTTTACACGTTTTAAAATCTCTTCATCTAAATCGAAGATAACTATATTATCAAAGTCTTCATCGTTAGGAAGCATTCTATATCTGATTTTCAAAAATTTGAAGAATATAATTAAATCATAACTATATTCTTTAACAGTATTAGAAGATTTACCTTTTATAGTTTTAATATAGTTAAGAAAATCTTCTAGTATTATAGGAATTTCCAAAAAATCACCTCTTTTATATATTATATATGAATTACTGCACTACTTCAATGCGAGTTATACAAAATATACATTTTGTATAACTCAAAAACCATTTTTATTAAATAAAAAATGCCTTATAACCCTGTGTTTACAAGGTGTACAGGGTTATAAGGCTTATTTCTTAACTTTTCAGTTTTTTTCATTCTCAATAAGAAAATATCTATCGATTTCTTTATTTTAATATATAGAGCGATTTAATCTCGTCGATTTCACCTAGATGAAATAATTCATCAAAAAATTCTGACTTGGATTCTAATAGGCTCGCATCAATCGTATAATGATTCCTGTGGTATATAGTTTCTTCTTTCATTACATAGTAATAATGATCTGCTAATAGAGTGACTTTTTTATCTTTAAAGAAATTTCTAATCTCTTTAGATAATTCTGGTTGATTTATATAAGCTACTTCAAAATTTATTGGGTCTGGTGCTCTAAATAGCTTTTTAGAAACAGTTAATGTAATTAATACCATAATTGTACTCAGAGTCATTGTGAAGAAATATCCCATACCAAATCCAACTCCTAATGCAGCGGTAGTCCAAATAGATGCAGCTGTTGTAAGCCCTCTTACTCTCTTCTTACTAATGATAATAGTTCCCGCTCCTAAGAAACCTACTCCACTAACTACTTGAGCTACTATTCTTGTAAGATCTGTTCTTATGACTAGAGCCGATTCCTCACTAGCCTTGACCATACTTATAGCGGTAAGCGCTATTTTTATCTGTATTATTGAAAAAAGACAAGAACCTACTACGACTAATATATGGGTCCTCAATCCAGCTTCATGTCCCTTCTTCTCCCTTTCATAGCCTATTAATCCACCTGCGATTATAGCTGCGAATAGTCTTATTATTATTTCCTTAGGTGTCAATGACAATAAGTCAAAAGGTGATTCCATATTATCATCCTCCACTTTTGATTATATAAAAATCAAGATTTTAGTATATTATCCTATATTATATCAGATTAGTAGTTTTAATAATAATTATTTTATTAATTAAAATCTATTTCTCTAAAAAGTCGATTTAATGCATCTATATTAACATAATAATATTAGGTAAAGTAATTTTATCTCTTTGAATGATTGTGAATATGGTATAATAAAATAATATATAATCTATATTAGGAGAGATAATTATGTGGGATTTAAATAGCTTATATGGTGATTTTAACACAGATGAATTTGAATCAGATCTAAACACTATAGAAAAATGTCTTGAAATATTTAAAAAAGATGAATCAAAGGCTAAAGATGATGAGATTTATAGAGAATTCTATACTGTATTCAATAGAGCTATGACCTATTCAAATCTAAGATATATTGCAAGAATAGATAAATCAGAATCAGCTAAGTATATGAATTATTTAAGAAGTATCTATAATGAAATTAGAGATATGAGGAATGAAAATGATATAAGCATTATATTAAAGCCTTCGTCAGATATATTTAGAGATATGTATTATTCTAATAGAAATAATGAGTTCGTATCTGCTTATTGTCTAACAGGAATAAAGAAAAACACTAATATAATAGCTAAGTCTAAAAATTATGATGATGTACTATCTATGGCTATAGATAAATATCAGTTTACGGAAAAAGTATTTGAAAATATGAATATATCTATAGAAAATTTAATTCCTAAATTTCATAAGCATTATAGAGAAAATAATTATTATAAAATATATAATGATTATGAGACAGAGGATATAAGTTATGAAGAAGCACAGTCTATTATAAATAATACAATAGACGGATTCTCTAGAGATGCATATTTTTGGGTAAAAAAGGCATTCGATTTTAATTGGATAGATATAGATCCAAAGTCAGAAGATCCTTTCTGTATAAACATACCTTCTATTTCAGAATTTAGATTAAAATTAAAATACAAAAATGACCTCAGATCCTTATTGTCTCTTTCACATGAATTAGGCCATGGATACCACGGAAGTACCTTATATGGGACAGATATCTTGGATTATAGATATCCCCTATCTATTGGTGAATCTTCCGCACTGTTTTTTGAGGAATTAATTTATGAGAACCTTCCCAAGAAATATAAATCTAAAGAAATATATAATTTAAATACTACTTTATTTACTATCGATGTCTATGCTAGATATTTATTTGAGAAAAAAGTTTTTGAAAATATAGATTCTAATTATCTAAATCCAGAGACATTAGATGGGTTTATGTATGATTCTTTAAAATATTGTTACGGGAATATTCATGGTTTAGATAAGAGATTATGGCAATACAAATCGCATTACTACAATCTCTTAAGGCCGTTTTATAATATAACTTATATATATGGATTATTTATAGCTAAGCTCATATATTCTGAATATAAAGAAAATCCTGTAAATTTTGATAGAAAGTATAAAGAATTCTATTCAAGATCTAATAAAGTTCATATAGTTGAAAATATGAAAGATAGTTTTGATTTAGATATAGAAGATTATTCAGTATGGAAAAATTTTGAAAAGATAATAGAGAAATCTATAGAAGAATAATAAAAACCTTTAAAACTATATAGTTTTAAAGGTTTTTATATCTAACTATTCATCTGCTCTCTATCTAGCATATCGTTTTGATGCGCTGCTATAGTCGTACATACAGCATCACCGGTGACATTAATTGCCGTTCTAGTCATATCTAGTATTCTGTCTATACCCATTATCATAGCAATTCCTTCAACAGGTAGACCTACAGAATTAAAAACCATAGATAATGTTATCAATCCAACCGATGGTATTCCTGCTGTACCTATCGATGCAAGTGTAGCGGCAGCTATTACTGTCATATAATCTGACATAGTAAGATCGATATTGAATGCTTGAGATACGAACACAACCGCAACACCTTGCATTATTGCTGTACCATCCATATTGATTGTAGCACCTAATGGTATTGTGAATGCAGAAACTTTTTTAGATACCCCCATCTCTTCTAGGGTATTTATACTAAGTGGAACGGTTGCATTAGAGCTAGCCGTTGAAAAAGCAAATCCCATAACTGGGAAAAATTTCTTTAAGAATTTAAATGGATTTACACCAGTAAATATTTTTAATAATAACATATATATTATTAGACATTGTACAGCTAGACTCGATATAACTCCTAAAGTATATTTAAGAAGCTCTGCTAATGCTTCAAACCCTATATCAGAGAAAGTTCTAGCAACTAAACAAAATACACCTATAGGTGCAACTTTCATAACTAGCATAGTCATTTCCATCATAAGTTCATTCAATTCCGAGAACAAATTAGCTATCCCCTCGACTCTTTGACCTAATTTTGCAAGTAGAACACCTACTATAAGCGCAAAGAATATTAATTGTAGCATATTCCCTTCTGCTAAACCATTTATTGGATTAGTAGGTATTATATCTAATAATGTCTCAGTAAAATTAGGAGCTTCCATAGCCTTAGCAGTAGTATCTCCTATCTCAGATATGCTCATATTCATTCCCTTACCAGGGTTTATTAAATTACCTATAAATAATGCTGATGCAATTGCTAAAGAAGTAGTAAATATATAGAAAATTATTGCTCTAACCCCTACTTTACCAAGCTTCTTACTATCTCCCATAGACATGCTTCCAGTAACTAATGAAGCAAATACTAGAGGGACTACGAGCATTTGCATACCTCTTATAAAGCCTTGTCCTACGACTTGAAATAGACCATCAACTAAGTATTTATTCTTAATATTTCCATCTGGTACAAGATAGTGAAGTATAATACCTAGAATAACCCCAGATATTAAGCCTATGAATATTTTAGACGTAAGACTTAATTCTTTCTTTTTCTTTACAGCCATAATATCCTCCTAAACTATATTTTATTAAATTAGATTGTGCTTATTCATATAATTTTTTAGAGCGACTTCCCAATCAGAAAATTCATGTATGCCAGATATTCTCAATAAAAAATCATCCATAACTGCATTTGCAGGTCTTAATTCATGTAAAAGATGGGCATCTTCTTTTATTACCTCAGCTTCAATATTGGCTAATTTCAATACAGTTCTGGCAAATTCTGCTCTAGAACAACTTCCTTGACATCTAGCGTGATAGACACCATATTCCATCGTCTGTATTAGCTTTATTATGAATTGAGATAATTCATCAGTGCTAGTCGGGGAAGCATATTGACCAATTGGGACATGTACCTTCCCATTTTCTTTAGCCTCGTTAATAATATCTTCAACCTTGTGATTTCTTTTACCGTATAACCAAGAACTTCTAACTATGAAATAGTATTTAGCAAATTGCATGACCATCTGCTCACCAAAGCTCTTTGATTTCCCGTATATGGTTTGAGCACGAGCTTCATCATATTCTCTATATGGTCTTTCTGTATCGCCACTAAAAACATCATCAGTCGAAAGATGTACTAATTTTGAATTAACTCTTCTTGAAGCTATTGCTAGATTTCTTGCTCCTAATCCATTAATTCTAAAAGCTTCTTCTACATTTTCTTCACAGTATAACGGATCTGTTAGACCAGAACAATTGATAATTATATGAGGTCTATTCATATCAGCAAATAGATTTACTGCATTTGAGTCTACTATATCTACAGTGTCCTTATCGGTAGATATAATTTTAAATTCTATAGGATTTAATTCCTCTGCTAGCTTACTGCCAAGTCTACCATCGGCTCCACTTATCCAAATCTTATTTTTCATATTTATGCCAAATTTATGATTAAATTTGGGACTCCTCCTTCCTATATTTACTTTATATTATTATATACCCTTTAATCAATTAAATTCACTTGAATTTTGTCAATAATATGAAAAGAATATTAAAATACGCTTTTGATATAAATATGTTATAATAGAATTTGATAATTATTAGAGGTGATATCAATGTATATAGAGAAAGCAAATATTAATGATATTGATAGATTGAAAAAAATTTATTCTGATGCGAGAAAATTCATGTCATCAGGCGGAAATGCAAAACAGTGGAAAGATAATTATCCACCGGAAGAAGTCATCTTAAATGATATAAATAAAAACAGATTATATAAATGCATTCTAGATAATAGAATAGTTGGAGTCTTCGCTCTATTGTTTGAAGATGAAGAGGAGAGTTATAAAGATATATATGATGGAGAATGGATTAATGATGATCCCTATTATATAATACATAGAATAGCAAGTAGTCGAGATACAAAAGGAGTAGGTACATTCTGCATAGAGTGGTGTGTGAATGAATTCAATAATATAAAGATAGATACACATGATGATAATATCCCTATGCAGAACCTACTGAAAAAATTAAAATTTCATAAATGTGGAAAAATAATAAATGCAGAAGATGGTACTCCAAGAATCGCGTACCAAAAAACTAAATAATAATTATATGATTAAGCTACTAGTTCCTATTCTAGTAGCTCCTTCTTTTATAAATAGCTCTGCATCAGCTCTCGTCTTTATTCCACCTGAAGCTTTTATACCTATATCATCGCCTAGGACTTTCTTCATTATTCTAATATCTTCTAATCTTGCTCCATAGCTACTAAAACCAGTTGAAGTTTTTACAAAATCCACCTTTATTTCCTTAGCAATATCGCATAATTTGATAATTTCCTCCTCTTCTAAAAGACATGTTTCTAATATGATTTTTAGCTTTCTTCCAAGAGCATTATTTTTTACCGTCTCTATATCTTTTTTTACTAAATCGTAGTCATTGTTTTTAACTGCAGATATATTAATAACCATATCTATTTCGTCTGCACCTTTCTCTACTGCCCTTCTTGTTTCATATCCTTTTACATCAGATATACTTGCTCCTAATGGAAATCCAACAACAGTTGTTATTTTAACATCAGTATCTCTTAATTCTTTTTTTGCAAGACTTATATAGTTTGGATTAATACATACAGAATAAAGCTTATACTGCTTAGCTTCTTTACATAATCTTATTATGTCATCTTTCTTTGCATCAGCTTTTAAATTAGTATAGTCTATATACTTATTCAATTTTTTCATCTCTACTCCCCCTTTAAATAATATTAAATCGAGTAGGATAATCCTACTCGATTATTTAATTAGCTTCTAATTCTATTTTTCTTCTCTCTACTTCCTCATCATAGCCTTTGAAGAAGTTTTTACCGTATTCATACGCTTTTTCTATAATATCATTTCTTTCACTTGCTGGAACTTTATCTGAGTTTTCCATCATTATCCTATATTTTTCTACTGTATTTATTGATTTGAAGAAATATCCTGCAGGCATTAATGCACCTTCAAATCTACATATTCCTTTAGGAGCGCCCCCTACTAAAATAAGAGCTCCATATCTTAATTTATTAGTATCGATAGATGGTTTTTTTAATATATATTTTGAAGACCAAAGAGCCTGTAATCTATCAATCATAGTTATTACAAAGCTATTTAAGCAATCCATATATATCGGTGATGCAAGTATAACACCATCGCTCTTATCAAAGAGATCGTGAAGCTCCTGTCCATCGTCTTTCATAAAGCATCTACCTGTTTTTTCACAATAACCACAAGCGATGCAATGACCTATTTTTAGGTCCTTTAAATAGAATTTCTTAATTTCTACATCATTATTTTCTACAAGCCCCTTAATCATGGTATCGACAATAAAATCTGAATTCTTATTCTTTCTTGGACTTCCAGATATCACCGTCACTAATTTAGCCATTTTAAAACCCCCTATTAATTTAAAGCCTCATTTAAATTATTACAGAAGATTAATTCCATATTTTTTACATTCTTCCCTCATTCTCTTAGGCCATACAGAAGATTGAACCTCTCCTATATGAGCTTTTTGTAAGAAAAACATACAAATTCTAGATTGACCTATTCCACCACCTATAGTTAAAGGTAATTCATTATTTAATAACATTTTATGGTATCTTAGATTCTTTCTCTCTTCACAATTAGCAATTTTTAGCTGCTCATCCATTGACTTAGGATCTACTCTTATTCCCATAGAAGATAGTTCAATTTCCTTATTTAAAATTGGATTCCAAAAGATTAAATCACCATTTAAATTCCAGTCATCGTAATCAGGAGATCTCTTTCCATGTTCTTTTCCAGATTTTAATTTATGACCTACTCTTAATACGAATATAGCTTTTTTTTCTTTTGAGTACAGAGCTTCTCTTCTCTCTGGATCAGGCTCATCAGGATACATATCTTCTAAGTCTTGAGAATCTATAAAAACTACCTCATCAGGTAATAGTCTTTTATAATGCTCATATTCATCATCAAGAAATTTATCTGTGGCAAGAAAAACCCCATAAATCTTTCTCACAATATCTTTCAAAAAGTCTAAATTTCTTTCCTCTTCTGTTATAACTCTTTCCCAATCCCATTGGTCTACATATATCGAATGAGTATTATCGAATTCTTCTTCTGCTCTAATTGCATTCATATCTGTATATACCCCAGTATCAGGCTTAAAACCATATTTTTTCAAAGCAAGCCTCTTCCATTTAGCTAATGAATGCACTATTTCAATCCTTGAATTACCATCATTTTTCAAATTAAATCCAACAGGTTCTTCATCACCACTTAAATCATCATTGAGTCCAGAACTCTTTCTTACGAATAACGGCGCTGATACTCTTGTAAGATTCAATGCTTTAGCTAATTCCTTTTGAAAAAAATCTTTTATTTTTTTTATAGCAATTTCTGTTTCAATTATGCCAAGTTTCGCTTTATATCCTTCTGGGACAAAAATCCTTCCAGCCATTAATACTCCTCCTTAAAATAAAAAAAACCCTCATCCATATAAGGACGAAAGTTCACAGTTCGCGGTACCACCTTAGTTGTAATTTTATTTACCACTCAATAAGTACAGATAAAAAATCGATACTCATACAATATAACGGTTGTAATCCGATTCCCTCTACTATTATTTCGAAGAAATAGCTCATGGATGTTCTTCGATAATATCTATGTATCGGGTTCACACCATCCCCAACTCTCTGAAACAATCAATAATATCTACTCTTCCAATCTCAGCTTTTAATTATAATCTTTATAATCGATTATAATTGAAAAGTGCTCTAAAGTCAAGTAATCAAGGTAAAGACAAAAAAAGAAGTCTAGAAATAGACTTCTTCTAAAGAACCTTTGCTAAGAAAGAACGAGTTCTCTCTTCCTTAGGATCAGCGAATACCTCTCTTGGATCTCCCTCTTCAATTATTCTACCTTCATCCATGAATAATAATCTATCTCCTACTTCTCTTGCAAATCCCATCTCATGCGTAACAACTGCCATAGTCATACCTTCTTTAGCTAAGTCTTTC
Source organism: Andreesenia angusta (assembly GCA_030537835.1). GTDB lineage: Bacteria > Bacillota > Clostridia > Tissierellales > Gottschalkiaceae > Andreesenia > Andreesenia angusta_A. Next base: position 12,176 of record JAUNVB010000006.1, read on the forward strand.
ATTACAGAAAGAACCTCACCAACCATTTCCGGGTCTAATGCAGAAGTCGGTTCATCAAATAGCATAACATCAGGTTCCATAGCTAGAGCTCTTGCAATAGCAATTCTCTGTTGTTGACCACCGGATAGAGAGTTTGGATAATCATTAGCCTTATCAGGAAGTCCTATCCTGTTTAATAGATTATATGCAATCTCTTCAGCTTTCGATTTACTAAGACCTTTAAGTTTTATAGGCGCTAAAGTGATATTTTCTAAAACAGTTTTATGTGGAAAAAGATTGAACTGTTGAAAAACCATTCCCATTTTTTGCCTAATTTTATCTATATTAGTATTTTTATCAGTTATATTAATACCTTCAAAAATAACCTCTCCAGAACTAGGTTCTTCTAATAGATTCATACAACGTAAAAATGTACTTTTACCTGAACCTGAAGGTCCGATTATAACTACAACTTCACCTTTTCTAATTTCATTAGAAATATCTTTTAGAACATGATTATCTCCAAAGCTCTTATTCAATTTATTTATTTTTATCATTCGTATTCAATCTCCTTTCAATTAGACTAACGCCTTTAGTCAATACGAAAGTCAATATAAAGTATAGGAAGAATGCTATCATAAGTGGTGGCATTCCTATATATATATTATTCCTTACTTTATTCGTCTGATACATGAGTTCAGCACCACCAATTACTGAAACGATAGCTGATTCTTTAACTATTGCTATAAATTCATTTCCAAGAACTGGCACTATATTTTTTACAGCTTGAGGCATTATAATTTCGGTCATTGCCATTCGTTTATTCATACCAAGAGACCTAGCCGCTTCCATCTGTCCTTTTGGTATTGAAAGAATTCCAGATCTTATTATTTCGGCCACATATGCTCCACTATTTATAGATAGGGCTACGAATCCAGCCATCAATTGAGATGTATCGATTATTAAATAAACCATCCATAATTGAACAAGAATAGGAGTTCCTCTTAATAAATCGACATAGAATTTAGCTATTTTATTTAATACCTTATAATTTGATATTCTCATAAGTGCCATAATAACACCGATAATAGTACCGAAGACGATTCCAACTATTGATAATATTATAGTTAATAGTAAACCGTTAAGAAAAAAATCTCTATATTCCCATGCTGCTATAAATCCTTTCATAAATACCCTCCTTTGCTTTTATAATCAGTAAAATAAGATAGCGCTAGCGCTATCTTATTTTTGAAATCTATTTAGACTTTGCAGATGAAATCTCAACTGCTTCATTGTAGAACTCTTTTATCTTTCCTTCATCATTAAGTCTTTTTATAGTCTTATTTAATTGCTCAACTAATTCAGGATTGTTCTTTCTAACAGCAACTGAAACTCCAGACTCTGAGTCTTCATAACTTAAGCCATTTAAAGAGAGTTTATCGTTTACATTTGCATAGTTCTCTGCAACTGCATCCTCAGTAACTACTGCATCTACTTTATTATTCTCTAATAACATTATTAGATCAGGTATAGCTGGTAGAACTTCAAATTCTGAATCTTTGAACTTTTCTTTTGCTAATTTTTCTTGAGTAGTACCTAATTGGACACCAATTTTTTTGCCCTTTAGATCCTCTTCTTTTTTTATCTTATCTAGATCGGCTTCTCTTACTATCATAAAATGTTTTGATTCATAATAGATATCCGAGAAATCAACATTCTCTCTTCTTTCTTCTGTTGGGTTCATACCAGAAAGTATCATATCTACCTTATTAGCATTTAAAGCCGTTATAAGAGATTCGAATTGCATATCTTGAATCTTTAACTCAACTCCCATATCTTTAGCTAGTTCCTTGGCTATTTCTATATCCATTCCTAAAAAATTGCCCTCTTTATCCATAAATTCGAAAGGTGGATAATCAGCAGAAGTTCCAAGTACAACTTCACCCTTTTCTTTAATCTTTTCTAAGTCTTTAGCTGATTCATCTTTGCTATCTCCACAACCTACTAAAGATAATGCCATAACTCCTGACAATAGTATTGCTGGAATTATTTTTTTCAAACGTTTCATTAAGAAATCCTCCTCATAAATATTCTTATATAAGATTACAGTATTCTCTTATGAAAATAATTATAACATAGTAAAAATCAATTGTCATTATTCAGTTTTTAGACAATTTTATTTAAAGAAAAAATTTATAAATATGAAGAAAGTAAATTCAATATTTTATAAATTTTTTTAGTAATTAATCAAATTTTCCAGATTCAACAGCTTCAACCGTTAAATCATCTGCCTCAGAAAAATGATCTCTTTCTATTAACTTTTCTCTAAAATATGCATATATTTCATCAAATAATTCTAAATACTTTTCATCATCTAGATTAAGATGTGAATATACATCTTTTTTTGCCATCTGATGAGCCCCATCATATATATAAATAGGTAAATCCATTGTATTGCCAGGGATTAAGCTCAGTCTAGCATTAGACTCCGTTCTCAAAAATCTTAAATAATCATTTATAATATCTCTCTTATTCATTTAAAAACCTCCCAAATCTTTCTAATAATTTTATTAAAATAATAGTAAATATTTTATCATATATTAAGAAGAGTAATTCTAAGATTAGTAATATAATAATGATATTAAGATCTATATCAACTCTTCCTAATAATCCATATTTAAAGCTTAAAAAGAATAAAAATATAGAGAAATTAAAGAATATATATTTTAATATATATTCATATATAAATTTTCTCTTTTTCTCCGCTAAAGCTTTTATTATAGGATAAGAGCCAAAAAATATAGTGAAGCTTATTCCAATAGTCTTTTCAGGTATTATTATAAGAGATAATAAAGAAGTCGCCATATATATTATTATAGAATGCTTCAATCCAAGTTTTATAAGTGATACGGCTATTAAGATTGAAGATAAAATCATAATAGACAATCTATTAAATCTAAAAACAGTTGAAAGATAAAGGCTTATAATAATTAAAGCGACTACTATTCCTCCCCTTACAATATTAATAGAAAAATTTTTATTCATTTTAACAACAACTTATTAAATCTCCACCTAAGCATTCGCATAGACTATCGGCACAACAGAGACAAGTACATGTATTACATAGTCCAGGTGAAGAGGAATAGCCTTGATTATAACTTTGAGCCCTATACATACTATTCATATTGACCATCTGTGTTTTAAATGTATGGTATTCCGTTATATTAGGATTTAATGATATAGCCGTATCTATATATTGTGAAGCCATATCATACCATCCCATATGCAATGTTACTACTGCAGAAAGATAGTACCATTCAGAATCTCTATCTCTAATAGCTGATAATAAAGCATAGGCTTCACTATATCTACGAGAATTTATATAGGAGCGTATCTGTAAATATTTAGCAGACTCTCTACTTTGATAATTTTGTTTATTATCATAACTTTTCTTCTTGCTTTCATACTGAGTTTGACCACTAGCACGTTCTTTTTTAATCTTTTCATAAGCTTCATTTATATTTTTCAATTTTTCTTCTGCTAAATCTGCTAGAGGGTTATTTACATATTTATCAGGATGATATTTTTTTACCATGTTTTTATAAGCTAATTTTACTTCTTCATCCGTTGCATTAGGTGCTATCTCTAATACTTCATAAGGATTCATCTTTATCCCCTCCATCTATTATATTATCCATTTTATTTCTCATTCCAAGATAAATTATATTTTCAATTATATCTTTATTCTTATTAATAGGAATAAGTTCATATGCTTCAGAAATCGATGCAAGAGAACAAGTCAGTGTGAAATGCACCCTAGGTGATATTCTTTTTTTGAATTCTCCAATCGATTCATCTGAAAGTTTCATACTGCTTATTATTGGATTATAATTTCCTTCATCATAATCCTCTTCTATATCGTCGTAAGCATCTAATATATATATCCATCTTCCAAGATTATAAGCTAGCCATTTAAATGCTTTTAACACTTTTTCATCCTTAATCCCATCGTAATCTGCTATTTCTTCCATTAATTTTGCAAAAGCATCCGCAATTATATCTAATTCTGAACAATTCTCCTCTTCTAATCTCTTAAGTTCTAAGAGATGTTTTTTTATTAAATTGAATTTATTCTGATACTTCTTTCTAGCTTTAATGCTTCCTTTTTTAAATAAAAAACTAGCTATTAAGCTTAGATAAGATCTATCATCATTCCAATCATCTAAAAGGTTGAAATAGGCTAGAATAGTACCTATATTAGATGTATATATTAAAGCATTGTCTTCATAGACGTATTTTCTTTTTTTAAAAGGATGTGCAATACACGGACTCTTTGTGATCTTTAAATCCTCATCTACAATTGATGATAGAAAGATTCCTAAAAAAACCAAATCATAGTTTAATGCGAATCTAGGTATTAAGCCATTCTCTTTATCTATAGATTTACATAACCCACAGTAATAAGCTTTAAAAATCTCATTATCTTTAACCTTCAATTCAGAACGAATAGGTCTTACATATCCAAACATTCTGCTTTTTTACTTCCTTTATTTGCTAAATCATCAGCTAATTCATTCAGCTCAACACCATCATGTCCTTTTACTTTAATGAATTCTATATCATCAAACGATTCATATAGATCTAATAATCTAACCCATAGATCTTTATTTTCTACATCTTGCTTTTTTGAATTTTTCCAATTGTTCTTTCTCCATTTAATATACCATTTTTGATTAATGCAATTAGATATATAGGCTGAATCTGTATGAAGTCTGATCTTTAAATCATTTCTTTTTAAACTTTCTAACGCTTTTATTACAGCAGTCATCTCCATTCTATTATTAGTCGTGTTCTTTTCTCCATCATAGATAGTTTTTTTATGTTCTTTATATAGTAGAACTGCTCCCCAACCGCCATAATTTACTTCATTTTGATTACCATAACATGAACCATCCGTATATATCGTAATAGTATTTCTATCATCTTTCATTTTTATCACCTAATTGTAATTATAGCCTATATTTTAAACCTATTCTATTAAATTTTTAATAATATTTGAATTTTGAGCTTGAATAATGTATCATATATTCTATGATTAAAGGAAATAGAATCGAGGTATTGATATGAATAATAATTCAAAATCAACAAAAAGAGAGCATATAGTAAAAATACTAGCATTAGTTGTAGCATTGATGTTTTTGATAACGACTGTTATAGGATCTCTATATTGGGCTTTTTATTAAAATAAATAAAGGCAATTTTTTCAAGATTGAAAAAATTGCCTTTATTCTATTCTCCTAAAGCTTTCATTCCATATACGTCTCTCAATATAATATCTTCTTTTTTTCCATACTTAACGAAATTATTTAATCGCTCTTCTAAATCGTCATTGAGATTAGAGTATTCTGAATCATCAATTATATTTGCATCAAAGGAATAGAATTGATTAAATTTTCCAATATTTCCAAAAAATTTACCACTACCTACAGTAGACATGTAAAATAATTCTCTTAATGTGAATATTTTATTATTATTTAATTCATATCTTATGGCTTCTAGAACAGAATAATTATTCTCTGTATATAGGCCTAATTTATCACTATATAGTAAATTTTTGAATCTATTTTTATCTATTAACTCATCAATAAAATTATACGGATTATAGGCATTGTTTTCGATATTTTCTAGAGCTTCATAATCTATATTAGAATCTTTAAGCTCGATTATATTCATTATATTGAATTCGGATAAATTCTTTAAATTCTCTATATTCTTTCCAATGATTTTTAAATTATATATATTAGCTAAATTTATTTTTTCATTTAAAAATTCATCAGATTCTTCTATAAAAATGAATGGATTAACTAAAAATCTCTTATTACCACTCATAACAGAAAATTCATCTATATCATAAATTGAATAATCTCTATTCTTTTTTCTCTGGTGAGTGCAATAAGCCCCTAAACCTAGACTCTCTATATAATCCATAATATTATAACTCTGCTCTAATTCATCGACTGATACGATATTGAATCTTAGAACCCCTTCCTGCCATAAATCTCTTACAATCTTCTTTTTAATTTCATACTCTCTGTCTAGATTTATAAATGAATTATTGAATCCTGGTATTATAAGTTTATCACTATAATCAAATAATCTCGAAGAGTTTCAAAAACACCTCTCACTATATTTCCAAAGAGAATAATATAGCCATCTTTATATAATTTAAGAGAATTTGGTGATTCAGAAAATACTATATCTCCTTTTATCGCTCTAGCGTGTTTTGCCAATTAATCACCTCCAAATCAATATAAGGAGTCATTATATTCCTCAACTATTTCATAGATTTTCTTTATTCTATTTAAGAGCATAAAGTCGATTATTATATTCTTCTCTCTAGTTTCAAGGTGCATCTCTTTTGTAGACAGATCTAATATAACATCTAGGTAACTGCTCCTATATATAGGTATACTTCTTGTTACATAACAATATTCTTCAAGACTTTTAACTAAAAAATCACAGTCAATCTCATTAAATCTAACTGCCATATTTAATTTCTCACAAACCTCTCCAACCCTTTTAACATCAACATCTGCCAAGTTATATTCCCCCTATTATATAATAGTCATAGCCTTTCTTAATATGAATTTATAAATACATATATTAATTCTATATTCTATCATTTTAGAAAGTATAAATCAATAATGGGGATTTGAATTAAATTAACTTCAGAGCTTAGATTAAAGCATCAAAATATTGTGTTATAATTAAATATAAAGATAATTATTAGTACTTAGATTATTAAAATTTAGATAGGGGTGTTATATTTGAAATTAGGATTGATAGTAGCAATGGAAGAGGAATTAAAAATAGTACTAGATAATATGGATATAAATGAAAAAACGGAATATGCGGGTATGATATTCTATGATGGAATTTACAAAGGTGTAAAGACTATAGCTGTAATCTGTGGAATTGGAAAGGTTAATTCAGCAATATGTACTCAAATACTAATATCCACATTTGAAGTTGATAAAGTTATAAATATTGGTGTCGCTGGAGGAATTGGTGAATTAGAGCCTGGAGATGTAGTTATTGCAAATTCACTAGTTCAACATGATGTTGATGCATCTGGATTTAATTATGACTTAGGAAGAATTCCTAGATTAGATACATTTGATTTTAAGCCAGATAGAGAGCTTCTAGAGATAGCTAGAAAAGCTTGTAAGAAAATTGATAATCATAAGATATATGAAGGAAGAATAGTCACTGGAGATCAATTTATAAATTCTTCAGAAAAAGCAAATTGGTTAAAGCGTTATTTCGGAGCTATAGCTTGTGAAATGGAAGGTGCTAGCATAGCACAAGTAGCATATTTAAATAAGATTCCTTTTATAGTTATAAGATCGATATCGGATAATGCGGATAAAAAGGCATCTATTTCATTCGATGAGTTTATAAATATAGCAGCGGAAAATGCTACAATCATATTAGAAAATTTATTAAAAGAGATAAGTAAAATAGAAGAAGATAAATAGAAAAAAGGAGATAAAATTATCTCCTTTTTTTATTTTGTTTTTTCTTTCATTTCTCTAATAAATTTTTCAGAATATTCCTTGGCTTTTTTTAGATCATGAGCTTTTGCATTACCACATTGTACTTCATTAGCTGCTGGTACTTCCTCTGCTTCAGTTACTCTCTTAAGAGTATTTAGTATCATTTCATCAACATCTTCAGGGTCTAAATCACCCCAAATAGTCAGATAGAATCCAGTCCTGCAGCCCATAGGTGATAAATCGATTATCTCATCACCTAGTTTTTCATCTCTTAAATAAACTGCCATTAGATGCTCTAGAGTATGGATTCCAGACATATCCATCTCTTCTTTATTCGGTTGCATAAATCTGATATCAAATTTTGTCAATTTATCCCCTTTAGCTCCAGTATATACTGTTACTTTTCTGATAAAAGGTGCATCGACTTTAGTATGATCTAATTCAAAACTTTCAACTCTTCCCATTAATATCACCCTCCATTTATTTATTAATCCTCAGCTAAATATTCTAGAAGAGGATTTTTCATAAAACTAGGTACTTTAAATTCACCATTTAATCTTATATCTTTAGGTGGTTCAATATCCCATACCATAGTTCTACCATCTCTTATATTTAAGCCACTTCCTTTTATCCCAACTGGAAGTGAGAGCTTTATGCGTATAAAAAATCTCTCAATAGCTTCTTTTTTTGAGTTATCAATATAATCACTGAATAAATCATATAGTTCTTCAAATGATATATTAAAATCGAATCTTATAGTATATGACATTGCATTTTTCCTTATATATATATAAGGTTTAATTAAGTAAATATATTCTCTAACTAGATTGCTATCCGATGAATTAAATAACTTTCTAATTCTAATACCTATTTTTTCACTGCCATTTTTATAAGTCTTTTTTATCTTAATCACTTCAATATCAAAACTCTTTACCTCTTCTTTAAATCTATTTAAATAAGTATCAAAATTCTGATTTTGAATATCTTGATATTCTGACTCTGAGAATATTATATCCATTAATAAATCCGTCCTACTTTGTCTATCTACATTGATTTCAATATCTATATTGGGATATATGGTATTATTTTCGAATATATTTATAAGAGGGGAAAAAAATATTTTCAACTCAGTTAATTTTTCATTCACTAAATCACCGTCCTAAGTCTATCTACCTTCGATCAAAACCTTCTCAATTCTATTTAGACCTTCAGCGATATTTTCTAATGAATTAGCATATGAAAGTCTTACGAAATTATCATTACCGAATGCTATTCCAGGAACTACTGCAACATTCCCCTTTTCTAATATCACTTTAGTGAAATCTATAGAGCTATTTATCTCTACTCCAAATAGCTTTTTACCAAATAGTTTTGAAATATTTAACATGATATAAAATGCTCCTCTAGGTTCAAGACAAGATAGATTGTCGATTTCATTAATTCTATTCACCATAAAATCTTTCCTCTTTTTAAATTCTTCTCTCATTTTATCAACTTCTGATTGATCCCCTTTTATAGCTTCTATACTCGCATATTGTGCTATAGAATTCGCATTTGATGTAGTATGACCTTGTATAGTAGACATAAGCTTAGCAATCTTCTTATTAGATGCGGTATATCCAATTCTCCATCCTGTCATCGCATATGCTTTACTCACACCATTTACGGTTATTGTAAGGTCTTTTATATCTTCATTTATTGATGCAATGCTTATATGTTCACCATCATATATTAACTTTTCATATATTTCATCAGATATTATAAATATATTTTTTTCAACTGCTAATTCTGCAATTTTTTCTAAATCTTCTCTATCATATATGATTCCAGTAGGATTGCTAGGGCTGTTTAGAACTATTGCTTTTGTCTTATCATTAATAGCATCTCTTAAGTCTTCAAAAGAGTATTTAAATCCATTTTCTTCTTTAGTCTCTAATAATACTGGCTTTCCATCAGCTAGTTTGATAGCTTCCGGATAGCTAACCCAATAAGGATTCGGTATTATTACCTCATCTCCAGGATTTAGAATTGCCATAAAAGCATTAGATAATGATTGTTTTGCTCCAGAAGATACAACTATATTATCTAAATCATATTTTAATTCATTATCTTTTTCAAATTTTTCACAAATAGCTTCTCTTAGCTCAACAATTCCAGCAGTTGGTGTATATCTTGTTATTCCATTATTTATAGCTTCTATTGCTGCATCTTTTATATTCTTAGGAGTTTCGAAATCAGGTTCACCTACTCCAAAACCTATTACATTTATACCTTTACTTTTTAATTCTGCAGCCATAGCACTGATTTCTAAAGTTAGTGATGGTGCTATTTTTTCTGCCTTTTTAGAAAGATTATTTTTCATTAATGTTCGCTATTCAAAAATGAATGGCTTCCCTTCCTTTCTCTCATTAAAATTAAGTGAAATTTTTTAGAATTTCCTCATTTCCCATATTTTATTATATACTATTGAAGCTATTTATAAAAGACCTACGGTTCTTTATATATATCTTCTTTTATGAGCTTTAACATTTTCAATGAATCTGTTAAATCATCTTTATAAAGAAGTTTTATCCTCTTATAATATTCATATCCTCTATCAGTTAATTTATAATTTTTTATAGATCTCCTATCAGGTTCTTCCCACCAACCTTCTATATATCCATCCGACTCGAGTTTTCTCAACATTGGATATATCATACCAGGACTAGGTTCCCAAAGACCATTCAATCTCATTTTAATTTCATCCATAATTGCATTTCCATAATAGCTCTTTTGATTAAGTAAATGGAGTATATAAAGTCTTGCGAAAGATGTTGTACTCAATCTACTAGGAAATTGCCTACTTCTCTCATTTTTTGCCATTTTCTATCTTCCTTTCTAAATGCTTTTTCAATATAGCCTCGTATTCATCTCGATTTAAATAAAAATCACCTAGTATAGGAATTCCATCATATAGATTTCCATGACAATCAGAACCTGCGGATTTTAATAGATTTTTCTCTCTAACTATTTTTCCTATCCTCTCTATAGTATGTTTATCATGAATCGAATGCAATACTTCCATACCATCAGGGTTGTATCTCAATAGTTCTAATGGATAGACTTTTCTTTTTATCAATCCAGGATGAGCTATAATGGCTATGCCATTTACAGATTTTATCAATTCAATAGCTTCGGGGACTAGTATTTTAGCTCTTTCAACATCTCCAGGTTTGCCATTGAGTAAATACTTTTTAAAAGCATCCTGCATATCCTCTGCATAGTTCTTCTTAATTAGTAATCTAGCTATATGAGGCTTGCCTATAGAGTCACAATTAGCCTCTTTTAAAAGTTCATCATAATCTATATCTATACCAATTTCTCTCAAATTAGATATTATTTTCTTTCCTCTTTTCGTTCTTGACTCTGAAAGCTCTTTAAATTTGTCATTTAATTTTTTATCATTATGATCTATAAACAATCCTACTATATGTACTTCAGATTCTTTATAGATACAACTCATCTCCACACCAGGAATGACTTTTACGCCATATCTCTTACCAGAATCTATCGCTTCTTCAATCCCTTTTACGGTATCATGATCCGTTATGGCTATAGCATTAATCTCTTTCTTAGAAGCCCATCTAATTACCTCCGTAGGACTTAGGAGACCATCGGATGCAGTAGTATGAACATGCATATCCGCTTTAAACATAATATCATCTCCATTATAAATACTATTAATTTAGAAAGAACCGAAGGAAATTCTTCGGTTCTTTCTAAATTTCTTATTATCTTGGTTCAACTATAAATCTTATAGCTGTTCTCTCTTCACCTTCGATTTCTATATCTGTAAATGCTGGTATGCATACTAAGTCTATATCTGAAGACTCTACAAATATTCTAGCTATTGCAATAGCTTTAATTGCTTGATTTAACGCTCCAGCTCCTACAGCTTGAATTTCTGCTGAACCTTTTTCTTTAATAACTCCGGCTAAAGCACCTGCTACTGCATTAGGTTTTGATTTTGCTGAAACTCGTAAAATATCCATTACAATCTCTCCTTTTCTTTTAGAGGAATTTATTATAATCTTCTATAGTTAATTTTGGTTTATTTTGTTCTGATAGAAATTCTTTTATATTTTCTGAAAGTATTTTAAATGATTCATCAATATTTTCAGAATCTATGGACGTAACGCTTAATCTGAAATAACCATTATCTTCAGAATCTATGGTAAATATTTTCCCTGGTGCAATTAAAATATCTCTATCTATAAGATATTCATATAGTGCATCAGAAGAATAACCATTGGGTAATTTAAACCAAAAATTAAATCCTCCTCTAGTTTCTTTGTATTCTATATTTTCAGGAAGGTATTTATTAATTGCCTTTGACATTATTCTATGCCTCAAATCATATATCTTATTTATTCTCTTTAAATTTTCATCCCATTCTCCCTTTCTCATATAGATATTAAAAGCTCTTTGAATCAGTCCGGGAGTAGAGATATCTGATATATGTTTTGCAGAAGTTATATCATATAATAATTCATCTGGAATCACTATAAAAGCAATGCGCAATCCTGGCATAAATAATTTTGAGAAGCTTTTTATATAGATGACTCTTTCTATTTCTTTTAAATCTAGTGATTTCATAGTAGTATTTCTTTCACCATGAAATTCTAAATCGCTTAAATAATCGTCCTCTATTATATAGAAATTATATATTCTAGCGAGTTCTAGGATTTCTTCCATTTTTTCAACAGAGTACGAGCATCCAGTTGGATTATGGAAATTAGGCATAAGATATAGAAATTTTGGTTTATTATATTTCAATCTATTCTTTAAATCGTCTATATCTATACCATCTTCATTCATATTTATAGCAATAGTACTTGCACCTCTTGATTTAAAAGCGCCTATAGCTCCTGTATAAGTAAATTCTTCAGTAAATACTATATCTTTAAAATCTATTAATGCCTTAGAGATAATATCAATACCTTGTTGAGCTCCTGAAATAATTTGAATACTATTCTCTGTAGTATATATACCCAATCCACTGAGATAATCTCTAAGAGATTTTCTCAGCGGTAAATATCCTTTTGGGTTTTGATATATAAAAGCATTGCTCTTATCATTGTTTAAAACTTCAATTATAGATTCTTTTATTTCTTCTACTGGGAATAAATTTGTAGTCGGTGCAGTACTTGCAAAGTTTATTAAAATCTCATTTAATTCCGCTTCTTCTTCATCTATCTCATCCTGATCGTATAGACTATCAATCTTTTTAACATACGTTCCACTTCCTATCTTCTTATATACATAACCATCTTCTTCTAATTTATTATAGGCATTTACTACTGTTATATTATTTACATCTATTTGCTTTGCTAATGCCCTGATAGTTGGGAGCTTGTAGTCATATGGTATCAAGCCTTCTAAGATCATATCTTTAATCTTTTCATATAATTGCATATAAAGAAATTGTTCGCTTTCTTTATCCAAACTAATATTCTCCAGTAACAAAAAATCACATCCTAGATTAGTTCCTTAATATTTTCATCTCTTAATAATTCTACTAATAGCTTAAGACTTTGGTCTAAATCCTTTTTATAAATTGTTTCTACAGGTGAATGAATATATCTTGTAGGAACTGAAATAACACCTGCTAAAACACCTGCTTTACTCAATTGCATTGCTGCAGAATCTGTAGCACCGTATTCTAATATTTCTAATTGATAATCTATATTTTTTTCTTTAGCTAAGTCTATCATATAGTTCTTCATCTTTGGATCTACAACTATTCCTCTATCTTTTACTTTTATAGCTGCTCCATTTCCTAATTTAATTGCAAATGCTTCATCATCTGGGGTATCCCCACTACCTGTTACATCTACTGCTATTCCTATATCTGGCTCTATTCCGAAAGCGGCAGTTGTTGCTCCTCTAAGGCCTAATTCTTCCTGAACTGTAAACACTATATATAATTCATTTTCACTCTTCTGATCTTTTAAACTCTTTATAGCTTCTATAGCCATATAGCATCCTATTCTATTATCAACACAGGCAGAAATTATTCGCTGTTCATCTTCTTGATATTTACTTAAATAAGTACACATATCTCCGATTGACACTTTTTTTTCTGCTTCATTTTTATCCTTTACTCCTATATCTAGGAACATATCAGAAAGTTTCAAATTCTTCATATCAGCTTTGCCATTCTTAGATACTATACCTATTAGTCCATCCTTAAATACGAATCTTTGGTGGAGTATATTATAAGGGTTGATACCCCCTATATTAGTAAATCTTAAATATCCTTCATCTTCTATCTTTGTTACCATAAGTCCAATCTGATCCATATGAGCTGCAACCATAATCTTAGGACCGGTTCCTTCAATCTTAGCTATTAGATTCCCTAATCTATCTATCTCTATACTATCTACATAATCTTCTATTTCTTTTTTTATTATATCTCTGATATTCTCTTCATCACCTGATGGAGAATGAATAGATACTAATTTTTCAAAGAGTTCACTATTAAACACTATAATTACCCCCTAATACAGAAATTATTTCATTAATGAGTTTATTTAAAGCTTTTATATCTTTTCTTGAAACTAAATTTACTGGTGTTCCAACGTATTTACAAGGGACTGATAGCTTTATGACCTTACTTCCCTCAGAAGCTATTTGATATAAATCAGCACCTGTTATTCTATTTTCATCAGTAGAAATTTGTAATTCTATATCTTTTTTATCTGCAATATCTATTACGGTATTTACAAAGTCCCTATCAAATACAGCACGAATCTCTTTTAAATTTATAATAGGACCCTTACCTAATTCTGTAGTTCCTAATTTATTATCTGTACCATCTAAAACTATTGTATAATCAGGATTGATTCTAGCACCAACACATCTCGATCCAAAAATCATTACTTTATCCATTACAGTAAATGCTCCATAGATCGAATAATCTAAATCTGATTTCAATAATTCTATTAACATATGACATGGGATTCTACTATCTAAGGCTTTGCCTTTTATTATATCATTCTGATTAAAATCTTTAGTTTCACTACAAATGCTGATATAATCGCCAATTTCAACTAATTTAGCGGCTTCTTCTTTAGAGCTTACCCCAATATCTACGTATAATTGGTTAATTGAAAGAGCTTTTTTTCTTTCATCTGCTTTTTGTAAATGGATTGGTTTTGCTCCGATTACTCCTTTTAGAGAGTTTTTGCCTATATTGACTATCTTTGATACTAATATTCTTTCATCGAAGAAACCAGCTTTAGTAAATTTTAAAGTGCCGTCACTATTTATCTTATTTACTATTCCACCTATCTCATCCATAGCAGCTGAAATTAGTATCTTTTTCTTTTCACTTTTTCCTTTTTTATAAACTATGATATTGCCTATTTTATCAGATTCAATACTATCTACATGATCTTTTAATTCTTCAATTATAATCTTTCTAACTTCTTCTTCCTGACCTGAGACAGCAGAAGCTTCGATTAGTTTATTTAATAGCACAGTAATTCCTCCAGTCTTTCATCATCAATTTCCGCAATAAATCTTGCTATTAATTTTCCAGTAGAGATAACATCTTTTTCAGATATAGTTTCCGTAGATGTATGCATATAACGAAGAGGAACTGACATCAATATAGTAGGTATTCCTTGTCTAGTTATCTGTATAGAGCGAGCATCGGTGCCGGTTGGACCAGGGGTTATTTCAATTTGATAAGGAAGAGAGTATTCTTCTGCAGTTTTCATTAAGAACTTTCTCATTCCGTGATGTATATTACCACCTAGAGTAAATCCAACTCCCTTATCCATTTCTACACTCTCTTCTTCGGCTAATTCAAGAGTCCTACCGAAAGTTACATCTATTGCTATTGCCATATCTGGATTTATACCATAAGCTCCAGTAGCAGCACCTCTCGTACCAACTTCCTCTTCTACAGAAGCTACGAAATAGACATCTAAATCATGA
The DNA here is from genome assembly GCA_030537835.1 of Andreesenia angusta. Classification (GTDB taxonomy): domain Bacteria; phylum Bacillota; class Clostridia; order Tissierellales; family Gottschalkiaceae; genus Andreesenia; species Andreesenia angusta_A. The sequence continues at coordinate 27,694 of JAUNVB010000006.1, forward strand.
TTGAATTTCTTTAACTCCTCACCGGCAATTAAAAGTGAACCAAGACAGGCTCTATCATCGAAAGTCTTTCCACTTAGATAATTATTTTGCAATTCAACTACTTTTCTATCAATAGTAATTATATCTCCAATTTCAACTATTTTTTCTATCTCATCTTTCTTATATCCTGTGTCTATTCTTAAATCAGGAATCATAACGGCTTTTCCATCGGATTTTGTAGGTTTTTCTGGAACGATTATTCCATCGATTTTTTTATTCTTAGAATGGATTATGACATCTTGATATATTAAAGTTCTAGGATCGAATCCTCCTAATGTAGAAAATCTCAATCTACCGTCTTTATCTATATTGCTAAGCATAAGTCCTATTTCATCCATATGCGCCATAAGCATTATCTTCTTTCCACTGCCATTTCCTTTTTTAAGAGCTATTACATTGCCCATAATATCTTCATATATCTCATCAGTGAACTCACTAAAGTATTTCTTTATGATCTCAGAAACTTCATTTTCATATCCAGAAACACCTGAAGCTTCGCTGAGAGTTATTAACTTTTCTTTTATGCTCACATAAATTCCTCCATTTGCATTAATTAATTAGATTTTTCTAATCTACCTATAACTTCATTTATAATCCAATCAGGAGTAGATGCTCCTGCGGTAATTCCTATCTTATTAAATTTCTTAATATTATCGATATCTATTTCATCAGCTTCTTCTATATGAAAGACATTTTTACAGTTCTCTCTACTTATTTCAGCAAGTTTCTTTGTATTTGAACTCTTTTTTCCTCCTATTACTATCATTGCATCTACTAGCTTAGATACTTCTTCACAGGAATTTTGTCTTTCTTTCGTTGCTTGACAAATAGTATTAAATACTTTTAAATCTTTTATATATTTTTTTAATTCAGTAACTATTCTTTCAAACTTCTCTTCTATCATAGTAGTTTGAACTACTACGCATGCTGAATCCATAGGTTTTAGTCTATGAACATCCTCTATACTATTTACAATATTTGCCTTATTTTCGCACCACCCATTAATGCCTATTATTTCAGGATGATTCTTATCCCCAATAATAATGATATTATTGCCTTTTTCATAACAGCTTTTCGTCTTTTTTTGTAAATTCCTTACAAAAGGACAAGTACAATCGATTACATTATTTCCTCTAGATTCGGATACATCATAGACAGAAAGAGGAACTCCATGAGATCTGATTATTAAATTTTTATTCTCAAGATCTAATGGACTATCGATTACTTTCAATCCTTTAGTTTCTAAATATTCTACAACTTGATCATTATGGATTAAAGGTCCTAAAGAGTAGACATTTTTTTTATTCTCTAGACTTTCAATAGTCGTATCTATTGCATTTTCAACCCCAAAACAAAAGCCTGCATTTTTTGCCAATATAATCTCCATATTTCCACCCCTAAATTATTTTCCATAAATAGTTTTTAAAAGCTCTTCACTAAGCTCATTATAATCATCTTTATTTAATTTCTTGCCATAGAATTCATTATAATATATGGGTTCTTTTATGCTTATTTGAAGAGGTTCTAAAAATTTATAATTAGATTTTATATGAACAGGCACTATTGGTACTTGAGCTTTAATAGCTATCATAGTTACTCCACCTTTAGCCTTTGTTAAGTCCATATCTTTAGTTCTAGTACCTTCAGGAAATATTCCAACTACGCCATCATTCTTTAATATCCTAAGCGCTGTTTTTATTGCCTTTAAATCATTTCCTTCTCTATCTATTGGGAATGTACCAACATTATCCATAAGCTTTTTTAAAAGCTTATTTTCAAATAACTCTTTTTTTGCCATAAAATGCACATGTCTTTTAGTAGTCAGTATTGCAAGAGCTATAGGATCAAAATTACTAGAATGATTAGAGCAGAGAATTACTCCACCTTCTTTTGGAATATTTTCTTTTCCTTTTACAGTAACTCCAAAACTCAATTTATAGAAATTACCGGTGACAAAATGGACTAATTTATATAAATTCAAATCTAATTACCCTCTTTTTCTATATATTTTATTATATAATCGACAACTTCTTCTGTACTCATATAGGAGCTATCAATTTCATGTGCATCTTTTGCCTTCTTTAAAGGAGATACCAATCGATTTTTATCTTTTTCATCTCGCAAATTTATATCTTTTTTAATTTCTTCAAAACTAAGTCCTTTATCTTTAATCTCTTCATATCTTCGTTTGGCTCTTATATCTAAAGATGCATTTAAATAGAATTTATATTTTGAATCTTTTAAAACATTAGTTCCTATATCTCTTCCATCCATTATAACAGATTTATTCTTAGCTATATTTCTCTGTAGATCTACAAGCTTCTCTCTGACAATCTCTATTGTAGAAATATCAGATACTCTTTCTGTGACATTATTTTCCCTTATCTCTTTATCTACAGATTTTCCATCTAGATATATATGACCATTTATAAAATCTATTTCTGTTTTTTTAAGTATATTTTTTAAACTCTCTAAATCATTAGCACCAATATTTTCATTTATTAATTTTAAAGTAAATGCTCTATACATAGCACCAGTATCAATGTATTCTATCCCTAATCTCTTAGCAACTATTTTTGATACTGTGCTCTTTCCTGCACCGGCTGGACCGTCTACTGCTATTGAATAAACCAAAAAATTCACCTCGTCAAATTATTATTTAAGAATTATTGCCAGCTAAATAACCAGTTGAATAAGCAATTTGTAAATTATATCCTCCTGTTTTTGCATGAAGATCGAGAACTTCACCAGCAAAAAACAAATTATCTACTAATTTTGATTCCATAGTAGATGGATTTATTTCGACTAAATCTACTCCACCGGAGGTAACTATAGCTTCATCTATAGGTCTAAAAGATTTAAAACTCAGTTTAAATTGCTTTAAGACTTCAACTAATCTCTTTCTTTCCTCTCGGCTTATTTGATTTACATATTTTTCTCCTGATATATTAGACAATCTTATAATCACTGGAATCAATTTATTTGGTAATAGATTCGGAAGGACATTTTTAAATTGTTTTCTAGAATTATTTTCGAAATCTCTTAATATTCTATTTTCTAATTTTTTATAATCTAAAGCTGGCTTTAGATCAATATATATATCAATTTTTTCGCCCTTATATCGATTGATATAATTACTCATAGAAAGAACTATTGGACCTGATATACCAAAGTGTGTGAATATCATCTCCCCAAAATCTTCGAATATCTTTTTATTTCCAGTATAAGCTTCTATTCTTACATTCTTTAAGGAGAGTCCCTGTAATTCCTTTATATACTTTTCTTTGACTTCACAAGGGACTAGGGCAGGTTTTATATCGATGATATTATGACCAAACTTTTTTGCAAATCTATATCCATCTCCTGTTGATCCTGTACTAGGATACGATGCTCCTCCTGTTGCTATTATAATGGAATCGAATACCTTTTTTTCTTTTTTATAATCAGAAGAAAATTCTAATATGAATTTATTTTCATCATCTCGAACTATATCTATTATTTCAGTCCTAAGACATAGATTAACTCGATTATCCTTAAGAAATTTATTTAATGCTTTTAAAATATCACTCGATTTATCAGATTTAGGAAATACTCTATTGCCTCTTTCTACTTTTAATTTAGTCCCATAGGATTCTACTAATTCCATTATATCCTCATTTGTAAAAGAATAAAATCCGCTATACATAAAATTTTTATTTACAGATATATTTTCTATTAATTCCTCTATATCTGATGCATTAGTGAGATTACATCTACCTTTTCCAGTTATAAATAATTTCTTACCTATTTTTTCATTTTTATCAAATAAATATGTTTCATTTCCCTTTTTAGACGAATAACCAGCAGCTATAATACCAGCTGGTCCGGCTCCAATTACCGCAACTTTTCCCATATTATACTCCTTTATACTCTCAAATGTGAATAGTCATTATAGAATCTCAAAATAGTATTATAATCTCCTTTTTCTATAAGGGATAATCCAGTATTTGCCATTACCATATTTTTATAAGCGGAATTATCCCATTCTAATAGTCCTATTATCATAGATTTTATCGCAGAACCATGTGAGACAATAAGTATATTTTCTAAACCATCCTCTTTTGTAATTCTATCTAATCCTCTTATCATTCTATTCTTCGCTGTTTCTATACCTTCAAATCCATCTTTATTAAATTTATGAGGTGATTTTTTCCAAAGCTCAAAATCATCCCTATATTTTGACTTCACTTTATCAAAGTCTAATCCTTCCCAATTTCCAAAGCTCAATTCAATGAATTCGGGTACAATTTCATAATCTATATTGATTTCAGAACCTATTATCTGAGCTGTTTCTTCAGCTCTAGAGAGATTACTCGTATAAATTTTATCTATTTTAAATATATCGAACCTCTTTGCAATATCATAGGCCTGTTCTCTCCCTTTTTTTGAAAGCTCTGTATTCATCTGACCTTGTATTATCTTATTTTCGTTTCCTAATGATTGCCCATGTCTGAGCAGATAAATCTTTCTCATTATCTTCTCCTTTATTTTGTATTAGCACAATTTTATTATATCATAATGCTAGTTTCTGATATTGATATAATTATTTTTTTATTATCATTTATGATAAGATTATTTAAGATATTATGTTTGTAAAAATAGTCAAGTTAGACTTGACTATAGTTTAAATCTTCTTTTTTATCTAGAATTTTAAATAAGTATTTTCTGTACATCTTATATGCCAAGAAAATAAATAATATAAGCCATAAGATATCGATCAATAGAGATATTTTTATTCCGTCAAAGTATAGTCCTGGTATTCCATTTATCGGCTTTAAAATATATAGATTGCCTATAAAAGTATATTTTGCAAGGATATTTGGATATAAATATCCATATCTCAATGGTTCAATAGCAATATAGAATACTAATGAAGCTATTGCGGCAATATTTATTCTATTAAATATTGATGAAAACATCATTGGTATTATCGATGCAAATACTGGATAGGTTAAACTCAGTATTATGGCTTTAATAATATAACTCTTCCAAACCGTAATTACTATATTTCCATCAATATAGTTTATTATATTACCGCTATAGGAGCCAAAGTTCTTAATCCCTATGATATAGGTTATTGCAAAATTCATAATCCATATGAATATGGAGAATAAAACTCCTGATAAGATTTTCGAAAAAAATATCTTCTTATATCCAAATGCTCCAAGATAATAAAAGCTCGCTTTATCGAATCTAATAGATAATGAGCTAAGTATTATTATAATTGTCACTATATAAAAAATATTCTTATTATTAAAAAAAGTATATTCTATATATCCCTTTACTGTATTCTGATCGATATCGGGTGCAATATCATTTTCTAATCTGTATTTACTTATCTCTATAATATTATTTAATTTTATCTTATCCCTATCAGTCTTTAACAAATCTTTCTTCTCTTCTATAATTCTTAGATTATGTGTTTCAACGGTCTTCCAATCCAATAAAGATGATTTAGAATTATACTCTAATTCTTCAATCGATTGTTTATAATATTTAGCTGAAATTATAGCTGAAAAAGAAAATATAATAACCGATATTATAAGAGTTATTAGAAAAACCTTATTTTTTAATTCTTCCCTAATTAAAAATAATATATTAAATCACCTCTATCTATACACTATTATTTAGATAAATTATAGCATAATCACAATCGTATATCCATTTATTTATAATATCTGAACCATATTATATTTAAGCAGATTGTCTAATGATTTCATTATTCCTAATTTACAATGTTCATAAGTTAATCCACCTTGATAATAAGCAAAATAAGGCTCTCTCATAGGTCCATCTGCTGAAAGCTCTATTGAAGAACCTTGTATAAATGCTCCTGCAGCCATTATAACCTCTTCCTCATAACCTGGCATTTCCGATGGTACTGGTGCAAAATAAGAGTCTACAGGAGATGCTGATTGAATCCCCTCACAAAATTTTATTAATTTTTCAGGATCATCAAATTTTATAGCTTGAATTATATCTGATCTTTTATCATTCAATTTAGGAACTGTCTCAAATCCTAAAGAAGAATATACTGATGCTAAAAGAATAGAACCCTTAATAGCCTCAGATACTATATGAGGAGCTAAAAACAGGCCTTGTAATACATTCCTAGTCATACCGAATGTTAAACCACAGTCCTTACCTATTCCTGGCGCTGTAGCCCTATTAGAAACGTATTCTATTAGATCTGAACGCCCTACTATATATCCTCCTGATAGTGCTAAACCACCACCTGGATTCTTAATCAATGATCCTGCCATAATATCTGCGTTGAATTCCGATGGTTCGTATTCTTCAATGAATTCACCATAACAATTATCTACAAAGCATATAATATTTTGATCAATCTCTTTAACTATATCTATGGCATCACTCAATTCCTTAATAGTAAAAGCATTTCTATTGCTATATCCAGTCGATCTTTGCAAACCAACCATTTTTGTATCTTTCGTTATATAATTTTTTATATTATCTAAATCTATTTTTTTATCTTTAAGAGGCAACTCTTTATACTTTATACCGAATTCTAAAAGAGTTCCTTTCATATCCCCTTCAAGTCCAATCGATTTCTTTAGAGTATCGTACGGCGCTCCAGTTATATATACTAGTTCATCACCTGGCTTTAATAGGCCAGAAAGTGTAAGATTTATTGCGTGAGTACCTGATGCAATAGTAGGCCTTACTAATGCATCTTCCGTTTTAAATATTTGCGAATATATCTGCTCTACTTTATCTCTACCCATATCATCATATCCATAACCAGTAGTCCATGTAAAATGCGTTGAATTTAAATTATTATCTTGCATAGCCTTTATAACTTTATATTGATTGTATTCTTTTATTTCGTCTATATTATTAAATTTTGATTTTAATTCCATTTCTTTATCTAATACGTATTTTATAACTCTCTTGTCTAAGTCGTATTCATTTGCTAATAAATTATAAGAAATATTTAACATAAAATCCCTGCTTTCTTCTATCAATTAAAATTATTATATCCGGTATTATTATATCATAATATGGTTTTTATTATATCATTTATGATAAGATTAATTAAGATATTATTTTGTAAATAATAATTTATAAAAATAACCAGAGACAATTATTCTGTCTCTGGTTATTTTAATTTTCCGGTGTTTCTATTAAAACTCTATCGGTTGAAATCACTAAATGTTTTACAAAATTATTTCTCTCTTCCTCTACTATCTCTAAATAATCCTTTAATAAATTTATGAATTCTTCTATATCGAAAGATTCTTTATCACAATTATAGTTAATAATTCCATTCACTTCATCTTTTCCCATATCGTATACGAATTTAATCTCTCTATTCCTCAAATTCCCTATAGCTATAGCCTCTAAAGTATTTATAACTGATGCTTCTGGAATCTCATCAAAAATATCTCTATATATTATCTTATGTTTTTTAGTATTAGATAATATAATCTCTATTTCTTGAGCTTGCTCATCCGATTTTACTAATTTAAATACTATTGATAGACCATTATTCACCTGTTCCTTAGTATAAAAATAATTATTCTTCTCTAAATAATCTATTAATATATTGCTAATATCTCCTGAGACATTAGACTGTACTTCAGATATTAAAGCATTTAAATCGATTTTATTCGCAAAATTTTCATTTATATAATCTATTATTGAATGTTTTTCAATATATTCTAATATATTTACTCTATTATTATAGATATTTTCCATATCAATATTATAATTCTTTGCTTTTATATCATTTTTACTGAATATTATTTTTGAATCATCCAGGATGAATTTAACTGTATCTGAGTCTTGATTTCTCTCATTTAAATATATTAATAATTCTGTCTTCTGATAAAATGGTATGGATTTTGTAAGTCCTATTATCATAGTAGAAATATTGCAATAATCTTCCGTTATTATATCCATTACTTTAATATCTTTATCTCTTAAACTCTTTTGATCAGTTATTATGATATTTTCCTTTATATCATAGTCCTTATTTATTTTTTTTAAATAATCTAAATACTTTTCCATTCTAACACCTCTTTCCATAATATATTATAGCAAATAAAAATAGAAAAAGGCTAATATAATATTCAGATACATAACTCTACTATACAGAATATGTATTTGATGATATAATGTACTATGATAAAGATTATTACTATAATAGAGGTGATTATAATGATTTTTCCTATGGTCTTAGCTGGAGCAACTGTTACGGGTATTAAAGGGAAACAATTAGGAAATAGATATAGAGCTAATAATAAATTAGCTAAAACAATTTCTAATACGACTGATAATATATACGATATAGCATTATTGAATTTAAATAAAAATAGAACTATAGCTAGAAATAAGATATTCTCTATAGATAAATATAAAAGAGAGTTTTTAAATAAAGATCTTACAGAGTTCTTAACGCTTTCTAATAAATTTTCGAATTATGCATGTAATAGAAAAAGATTAGGTCAAGAGATGATAAATATAATCAATTTCTCTATTTTAGATGATGAAAATTCAAATCTATCCTATTTTTTGAATTCTGAAGATATTAAAAAGATGAATTTAGAAGATTCTTTCATAATAGATAATATTGATATAAATGAACTTTTAAATATTCGTCCTTATAGTCTAGAATTAGTATCCGAAAAGAATCTCTCTAAAGCCATAGATAGGTATAATAATATGAAGAGCATTATCTTCAGTTTAAGAAAGTTAAATGAGACTATGCTTGATTATCAAAGAAATTGTTTAATAGCCTTAAAATATTACGATGAATTCGTTAAAATTTATAGATATTATTTAAAAAGAATGAAGAGTATAGTTGAATGTTCAAATTACATAGATCAGAATAATCTTGGAAATAAATTCAAAAAAATTCTCTTCAATCAAAATAAAATTAATTATTTGAAACTAGATTATAACGATAGAAAGACTCTTGATAATATCGCAATAATGAGCGATATTATACTAGAAGCCTTTAAATATAAAGTCGCAAATAGAGATGGAACTGTAAATATTAAATTAAATTCAAAATTAAAAAGCTTAAGAGTAGATATTTAATATCTGCTCTTAAGCTTTTATATATTTTAATTCCTCTGATATAATATCTATATCTTGATTGATGCTATCTAATGTCTTTTCACTATCTCTTATATCCCTATTGACTTCATATATGAATCTATCTAAAAAGTCTTTAATTTTTGATATCTTTTCCTCTTTGATCTTTTTATTAGTAGATAAAGATAGAAAATATGCCTTTTCTAAAGAGAAAGCCAGAGTTGTCAATTTATCATAGACAGTCATATTATACTTCTTTTCATCTAGATCTTTAATATCGTCTATATATTCAAACATATGTTTCAATGTATAGTGATTTTGCATAAAATTAAATAATATTTTTTTCGTTCTAAAACTCTGTTCTAAATTATTCGTATTAAATATATTATCTATCTGGTCTAACGAAACTATCCCAATATTCTTATAATTATTTCTATAAACTGTCAATCTATCTTTTGGTAGGAAGAATCTATTCGCAAATAATGCGACTAGACTTGCTAATATTATATAGAATATCTTTAGTTCTATAGCTTTTCCTACTCCTAGAGATATTGCTACTAATGAAGTTCCAAAAAGTGTTGACCAAAGATTTCTAGTCCAATTATTTGCAGGAGTCGCATAGAATAGATAAGAGCTAATAAAAAATACTGCAAAGCAAAAAGCCTTAGTGCCAAATTGCGAAAGCAGTATAGCTAGGACTATACTTCCTACTAAAGTCCCTATTAATCTATTCTTTATATATATTCGACTTTCTTCATACAATGGTTTTACAAGAAATACAGCGTTTATCGGTAACCAATAAGAGTAATTAGTCGATATAAATGATGAAGCAAGCATGGTCAAAGATGTGACAGTTGCAAGTCTTAATGCAAAGGCAAATCTGAACTCGTTCATCTGAAAATATAGTTTAATCTTATAGTTTTTTATAAACTCTTTAGTCATAGATATATTCATTCTAAACTGTGAATTAAAAGAATTCATAAGTCTATAGTCTTCAATTATTATCATTTTTAAAAACAATAGTATTCCTGCAAAATTTCTCTTAACAAATTCATCCTCTGGATTTATTTCTTCAATAGCAATAGTCACTTTATTTAAAGCTTCTTCTCTATTGTCTCTTAGATTCTCTTTTAAATATTTCAATATAGATATATTTTCATATATATATTCCCTATGAACTCTCAATTCTTCAGCATTCAATACTTCATGAAATATCTTAACTCTTTTCAATATTACTATCATATAGTATTCTGTTATATTCCTCCGCTTAATCTTAGATGGAAAAATCATCGAATTATGAAAACTATCGTATAATGAAGATATTATACTGTCCATCCTATCTATTATTTCATTATCAAATTTTTCTGAATTCAAACTCTCTAAATATTCAATTATTATATTTAAAGATTCATCTATTAAGCTTTGGGCTTCTGTCTCAATATTTTTAAATCTATCTCTTATGAAAAAGACTATAAATATTATAATATAAAATACTATTAATAATAGGGATAATTTAGGTATCTCATTTAATTCTAGAGGTCTCAATTGTAGGAATATAAATTCTATAAAATAGATTATATACCCCGTTGGTGATGCCTGACTGAAAAATACATAGGCAATAAAAAATACTATTATAGCATTCATAATAAACTGTAAAATAGCATTTTGACTAGCTAAAACTGCTAGAATTGCCAATATAAATTGAAAAGAAACATCTTTTAAATACTTCTTATATTCAAATTTCGTATAAGACCTAATTAAATAAAATAAACTCATATAAAAACCTAATATTGCAAATTGAGAACCAAAGAGCTTCAATATTATAATAAAGGATATCCACAAGACTATAGCAGTAGGAAATGCCATTTTTAATCTCTTTAACAAAATTCATCCTCCTCTTCAATTTTGTTCTTAAGATATATTAGTGAATATCTCTTTATTTCTATAGTAATAATCGTATCCCGATATTACTGTGAATATAGTCGCTATATACATGACTATAATATCCATATCTATACCTATATAAGAAAACGGAAAATTATCTAGCAGTATAAGTATAATTCCTGTCATCTGAGTTATTGTCTTTATCTTTCCCCATTTGCTAGCAGCTATCGTTATATTATCAGAAGCTGCTAGTATTCTTATACCTGTTACTATAAATTCTCTTGCTATTATTATAAAAGCCATCCATGAGCCGATTTTATCCGCTTCGACAAAGCATATCAATGCAGCAACTACGAGTAGCTTATCGGCTAATGGATCCATGAATTTACCAAATTTTGTTATTTGATTTCTACTCCTTGCAATATATCCATCTAAAGTATCAGTAAGTGATGCTATTACGAAAATTATCAATGCTATGATATCGTTGTAGGGTATATTATTATTTAGTAAAAAAATCATAAAAATTGGAACTAGTAAAACTCTAGCTAGAGTTAATTTATTTGCTAAATTCATAAAAAACATCTCCTATTAAATCATACTCTAATCCATCTTTTATTTTAACTTTTAAAAGATCTCCTATATTCAATTCCCTATCAGAATCTACATATACTATACCATCGATTTCAGGGCTATCCATATAAGTTCTTCCGATATAAAGACCATCTTCTAGATATTCTTCTATTAATACATCGTATTTATTCCCAATAGATTTCTTACATAATCGACTAGAAATACCTTCTTGTATTTTCATCAATTCTACTCTTCTTTCTTCCTTTACTTCATCTGATATATGATTTGGAAGTCTAGCTGCTGCAGTATTTTCCTCCTTAGAATATGTGAAAACTCCTAGTCTATCAAATTTTATTTCCGATATGAAATCTTTTAAAATATCGAAATCCTTTTCAGTCTCTCCAGGAAACCCTACTATCAATGTCGTTCTAATTATAATATCAGGAATTTCTTTTCTAAGTTTATTTATAAGTTCATTGATAGATTTTCTATCAGTATCTCTATTCATAAGTTTTAAAATTCTATCTGAAATATGTTGTATCGGAATATCTACATAATGTAAGACTTTTTCATTTCTTTTCATAGATAAAATCAGTTCATCTGTAAAAGTTTCAGGATAGATATATAGTATTCTAATCCATTCTAAACCATCTATCTTATTGAGTTCATCTAATAATTCCGGAAGTTTGAATTCACCATATAGATCAATTCCATATTTGCTTGTATCCTGTGCTATTAATATTATCTCTTTAGTGCCATTTTCAACTAAATTTTTAGCCTCAGTAATTATAGAATCCATTGTCCTACTTCTATATTTACCTCTTAATTTAGGAATTATGCAATAAGTGCAATGATTATCGCAACCTTCTGATATTTTAATATATGAGCTATACATTGGTGTTATAATCTCTCTTTTTATATCTTCTTGATAGTCTGTATTTATATCTCCAAATTTTGCTACTCTATTGCCTTCTAAAGCTTCTTCTACAATTTCAGATATTTCTTGAATATTGCCTGTTCCTAATATAGCGTCTACTTCAGGTAATTCATCTAAAATCTCTTCTTTATATCTCTGTGTCAGACATCCTGATACTATTAAACATTTACAGTTTCCACTATCTTTAAATTCAGAAAGTTCTAATATAGTGTTTATAGATTCTTCCTTAGCTTTATCTATGAATCCACAAGTATTTATAATGATTATATCTGCTTTACTGCAATCTTCTATTATCTCATATTCCTTATTCTTTAATATCCCCATCATTAGTTCAGAATCTATAAGGTTTTTTGAACAACCTAAAGATACCATTGAAATTCTATACATATTTTAGCCCCTTTCAGATTAGAAATCATCAGTAAATTCTTCTCTAGAAATTAAAACTTTCCTTCCCCTATTGCCTCTTTCTAAAGGTCCTACAACTCTTCTCTCTTCCATCTGATCTATAATTCTAGCAGCTCTAGCATAACCTATTTTCAATCTTCTCTGTAAAAAAGATGTAGATGCTTGCTGTTCATTTATAACTAATTCTATTGCATCCGATAATAGTTCATCACAATCGTCTTGTGAGTATTCAAAATCCCTTTCTATATCCTCGATTATGCTATCCTCATATACTACTTCATTATCAGATTTTAGATACTCAACTAATTCTTCAACTTCTTCGTCATCTATATAGGCACCTTGAATTCTCCTAGGCTTACTAGCCTCTTGTGGATAGAATAACATATCTCCTCTTCCTAAGAGCTTTTCAGCCCCTCCCATATCGAGTATAGTTCTTGAATCCATCTGTGATGAAGTAGCAAAGGAAATTCTAGATGGTATATTAGCCTTAATCGTTCCAGTTATGACATCTACAGACGGTCTTTGAGTTGCTATTATAAGATGTATTCCAGCAGCTCTTGCCATTTGAGCAATTCTACATATCTGTTCCTCAACCTCTTTAGAAGAACTTGTCATCATTAAATCAGAAAGCTCATCTATTATCATTACTATTCTAGGTAATTTCTCCTGTTCTCTTTTTTTATTATAACCAATAATATCTCTGACTCCTTGATTTGCAAATAATTCATACCTTATACTCATTTCATTTACAGCCCAATTCAACGCACCTGCTGCTTTATCCGGATTAGTAACAACTGGTATATATAGATGAGGTATGCCATTATAAATACTGAGTTCAACGACTTTAGGGTCTATTAATATCAATTTAACATCATCAGGAGATGATTTATAGACTATACTAGTTATAATAGTATTTATACAAACGCTCTTACCAGAGCCTGTAGCTCCTGCAATTAAAAGATGTGGCATCTTCTCAATATCTACTACTATTGGCTTTCCTTCAACATTCTTACCTAATGCTATAGGTAAGTCTCCTTTAAATCTCTTAAATTTATCAGATTCTATAATCTCCCTAATTCTCACACTCGTTCTATTCTTATTTGGTACTTCTATTCCAATAGCAGATTTACCTGGTATAGGAGCTTCTATTCTTACATCTGGTGCTGCAAGACTAAGCGCTAAATCATTTGAGAGATTTAATATTCTGCTGACTTTAATACCCGGAGCTATCTGTATCTCATATTTTGTAATAGAAGGACCAATACTGACAGTATCGATTTTTGCCTTTATGCCAAAATTAGACAGAGTCTCTATTAATTTCTCAGCACTTTTTATTAAACTCTTCTGATCGTCTACTTTTAAATCGATCTGATCTGATAATATATCTATAGGTGGTCTCTCATATTTAATATTCTTAATATTTCCTTCACTTCTATCCTTATCTTTCTTTTCATTTTCAGATACTATCTTCATCTGTCCTGAACTATTCTCATCTTCTATTATTAGTTCATAATTATTTGTTTTCTTAACCTCATCATGTCTTATGACTTCAAAAGGTATATCTTCTGAAGTATTTAATACAGGTTTTTTCTTCTTCTTTCGACTTTCTTCTTTGATCGCCTTTAGCTTTCTCTCCCTCTCTACTCTTCTTATCTGAGTTTTTATCTCTATGCTTTTAAAAATATCTTTTATAATGCCTTTTAATAGGGTGAAAAACCTTGATATCAATGGAGGAATTTTTGAAATAGCTTCAACTAAACTCTTAATTAGTTCTATAAAACTGCGATTAGTAATAACTATTCCTGATACTATTATTATAAGGCCCATTGTTATAATTGTAGGTTTGAAACCAAAGAGCTTAACTAAAAAATGGGATATTATCCCTCCTAATAGACCTCCACCAAATCCAGTTTGTCCGATTTCTTTCATTAAATTTAATTTATCAGTTAAATTCATATTTCTATTAGCTTCTGTAAGAACACTGGCATCTAGAATTACTAATACTGATATGAATATGAATATTGATGCGATTAAATTTCTCTTATAATTCCCCTTGTCATAATAATAGAGTAAGATAAAGGCAAATATTGATATTGGAAGTAGAAAAGCACCCATTCCAAATAATATCTGTAATAAATCTTTTAAATACTTTAATATTATTCCTTCTGATTCAATATAGAGGCTTAACATCATTATAAAAGCGATGAAAAAAGATATTATAAGATATTTTACGGATAAATTATTTTTTTTCTTAGTCTTTTTTTTATTTCGAGACTTTACTTTCGTTCTGCTTTTCGACATAATCTCAACTCCATAATTAATTATTTCCAATACTCATAGGTATCGGCTCTGACGGAATTAACTCTTCAGAACTATCGTCTTCTGCTTCTTCTTTACTTTCTTCTACTGCTTCAGTATTTTCTACCTCTTCACTCTTATCTTCTGAATTCTCTTTTTCTTCCTTTTTTATTTCTTCCTCATCATCTTCTTTTTTCTGCTCATTATCTGTGCTTTTCTCTTCTTTCTTTTGATTTGAATCCCCTTCAGATTTTTTCTTTAAATAATCTAAATAGAATATATTATTCGTTACATCGTCTATTCCAAGAGGATTTGAAATATCAAATGTCCCCATAAATTTCTGGGCATTCTTACCATCGATCAATATCTGTATATTATCAACATTTTTTAGAGTTGTCATACTGAGTATTAAAGAATCTATTATCAAACTCTCTCTTGCTGAATCACTTTGAAGCCCTTTACTGCTTATATCTATGAATACTGTATTATTCTTTTTATAAGCTTTATTTACTTTTACATAATTTGGGATAGGTTTATTGTATTCCGTTTTATTCTTTCCATTTTCACTCAACGCATCTATTATTAATTCTACTGTAGATAGTTTATCTGGATTAGAAAGTGTTAAAGGTCTTTCTTCTAATCCTGTAAAAGTCTTATCCGGAACGAATATTATCAGATCTTGTGTATCTATATCCTTCTTTTCATTAGTTTCCTTTGTCAAGCTCTCATTGATCTCATTTTCTGATACATCTTGATACGACTCTTTATTGTCTATGAATTTAAATATTATGAATATTCCTAATAAAACTACAAGACCTAATACATACTTTCTATTCATATAAATTCCCTCCTAAATACATATTATTTAAACAAATCTTCTTCTATCTTACTAAAGATATTATCCGCTTCAGCCATAAAAACTTTACCATTTAAATAATTCAAATCACCATCTAATCCATTTAATACTATTTTATATGCATGTAATAATTGATTTTTTAAACCATATTTTTTATTCATTAATTTATTTATCTCTCTATTCCCATATTTTCTATCCCCTAATATAGGATATCTCTTATGGGATAATTGTGCCCTTATTTGATGAGTTCTTCCGGTTTCTAATTTGAGAGAAACCAACGTGAAATCTTTA
>JAUNVB010000006.1:44082-77565 GCA_030537835.1 Andreesenia angusta
TTCCGGTTATAAGATTAATTTCAATTAAAGAGTATTTCTGATTCTTTCTCAAAACTTTTATATCTGTGATTATTTCCTTTGAATCTTCAACTTTTTGTTCAGTTATAAATGCTTTATTTCTATTCTCATCTTTTAATAGATATCCTCTTAGGCTTATATCTTTATCGACTGAACCTAGGACTATAGTTTTATAGTATTTTTCAATCTCTCTATTTTTAATAGCATAATTTATCTTCTTAAGCGAATTATAATTCTTAGCTGCTATTAATAATCCACTAGTATTTCTATCTAATCTATTACATATTGCAGGACTAAATGTCTTTTCAATCCTAGGATTGTATTCTCCTTTTTTATATAGATAAGATATCATATTTGAAACTATATCCTTTTCACTGTAATTGCCTTTTGTGCTATGTGACAATACTCCAATATCCTTATTTATTATTAAAATATTATCATCTTCATATACTATATTTAAATCATTAGTTTTTTCTATTATCTCTTCATCTTCAATGAATTTAGCTATGGTCTTATCTGATAAATAGAGTTGAATTATATCTCCATTTTTTAAAATCTCTTCCGGTTTCATTCTCTTATTATTGAGTTTAATATTTTTCTTTCTTATCATCTTATAGATAAAGCCCGAGCTTGCTTTAGCTAAGTATTTCTTTAAAAATCTATCTGCTCTTTGACCCATTTCATTAGAGCCAATTTTTATTTCTTGCAAAATATCTTCCTTTCTATTAATAAAACCTCTAGTGAACTAGAGGTTTTATTCCCAATATTTCTCATTTATATAATCATCTATAATTGAGTTTCTCTTCGCATCTTTAAATATACCTTTCTTTTTTAACTCCGATATAAGCCATCTGCTTTTCGAATGAAAGATAGCAAATTCATAATCTTTTAAAACTATTTCATATAGCTTATTATCTAAAAATTTCGAATTAGTATTTATATAATAAGCTTCAGTGTTTTTAAAATCTAAGTAATTGAGCAATTTAAGTATTGAGAAATCTTTTCTCTGATAATATATATCCATTTGTTCTATATAGTAAACCTTTTTTTTATTCCTGCCCTTTATATTAGAAGCCATCATCTTATAGTATTTTGCAATAGAATTAAAATATTGATAATTAAAGATTCCTTTTTCATAGCTATCTACTGTAGAAAATGGCTTTATCTTTGAATTCTTCATATGATTGAAATTGCTCTTTAAAAACTCTTGTTTACTCATCTCGCCATTGCTATATTTATTTATTAATCCATCTCTTTTCTTGAAAAACTTATTTAATTCTTCATTTATAAAACCCATTTATTTCATCCATTCTATTATATTATCTTTTTTTCAATTGAATTTTCGTAGTAATCATAGCGTATGAAAGAAATACCACAAATACTGCTACTACAATATTGTTGACCATTTTATACTTAAGTATATAGAGTGATAATAATGATATAAGTCCACCTGCTAATGTTATCGGTATCCCTCTATATATTCCATCGAATTCTGTAACATTATATCTTGCAAGTCTAAATGCACCGCTTAATATATATATAACTGCTATTATAGTGCCTGCATAAGGTATAAGATTAAGACTGATATTCCAAATTAAAATAGCTGGTGCTATACCGAATGATATCAAATCAGATAGTGAATCTAATTGTTTTCCTATATCACTTGTAGCATTTAATTTTCTTGCTATCATACCATCGAATCTATCCATCATACCAGCCATTATTATAAGCAAGGATGAAAAAAATAAATCTCCATAGAACATATTAATTATTGCCCAACAACCTAATGCAAGATTAGTCAAAGTAAATATATTAGGCAAATTATTTTTTATTTTCATATTATAACTCTCCATCTTTTCCTTTTTCTTTATACATTATATCATATTTTATTTGTCATTATATTTTTTATTTCTTCTTCATTTAATTCTCTATATTCACCGAGCTCAAGGTTTTTATCTAAATTTAAACCTCCAATAGATAAACGCTTTAAATATATAACTTTCTTATCAATAGCTTCAAACATTCTTTTAACTTGATGGTATTTTCCCTCAGTTATAATTAATTCGATTTCTGAATTTCTTCCAGATTTTATTATCTTTAAATCTGCTGGTAATGTCTGATATCCATCATCTAAGACTATACCCTCTTCAAATAATTCTATATCCTCTTCATTCACTCTTCCATCTATAATTGCATAATATTTCTTCTTGATATTCTTTTTAGGTGAGAGAATATTATGTGCAAATTGACCATCATTCGAAAGAATTAATAAACCTTCGGTATCTTTATCTAATCTACCTACTGGAAATATATCGAAGATAAGGTAGTTTTGATCTATTAAGTCGAGAACAGTATCGTGTAAATAATCCTCAGTAGCAGAGATAAACCCCTTAGGTTTATTAAGCATTAGATAAATATATTCTCTAGCTATAACTTCTTCATCGTAAAAATATATCTCCTCTTCATCTGGATCTACCTTAGTGCTACTATCTTTAATAGGCTTCCCATTAACTCTTATAGCCCCTGTTTTCGCAATCTTTTTTAATTCTTTTCTACTTCCATATCCCATATTGCCAAGTATTTTATCTATTCTCTGTTTCTTTGCCAATTTTTACACCTCCATTCTTTTTAATGCTTTTCCATTCAAATAATTATATTTCTTTCCTTGATAAGATCCTCTCTCTTCCATTCTCTTTAGTATCTGATCTTTAATCTTCCACCAAGAAGTATTCCAATTGACGAAAAGAGTATTTTCCTCTGGTGCACGTCCTATTAGTCTTTGTATGACTATATCAGGTGATAAATTTTCTAAAAATAGTATTACACGCTCAATATATTCATCTTTAGAAATCATTTCAAATTCATCATTCTCATACATCCTTCCCATTTCTGTATTTTTTACAATATATAGTGAATGTAATTTTACCTCTTGAACATCAAGCGCCGATATTATTCTAGCACCTTCCTCAATATCTTGAATATCATCCCAAGGAAGATTTAATATCATATGAACACAGACTGAAAAATTATATTTCTTTATTCTAATCATGGCATCAATGAATTCTGCAAGCCCATGCCCTCTATTTAATCTCTTCAAAGTATGATAATTGACTGATTGTAATCCTAATTCTATATTTATATCTATATTATTTTTATCGGAAACAGATTTTAAAAACTCTAAATATTCATCCGATATACAATCTGGCCTTGTAGATATCGATATCCCGACAATATCATCTATTAAGGATTCATATATCATTTTCTTAAACTCTTCTATTCCAATATAGGTATTAGTGAAATTTTGGAAAAAAGCTATAAATTTTTTAGCTTTATATTTTTTCGATATATGAGCTTTATTCTTTTCTAATTGTTCTTTTATCTTATAGTCTTTTGATAGATTTTCAAAACTTCCTCCTTCTTCTCCACAGAATATACATCCTCCAAATCCTAAATTACCATCCCTATTTGGACATGTTAGATCTATGCTTATAGGTAGTTTATAGACCTTCTCTTTATATCTATCCATTAGATATTTAGAATAGACTCTATAGTATTTAGACTCATCCATATTATCCCTCAATCCATTTATAAATTAAGCTTATATTTTAATACTGCTAATCTTTTAAAAAATTCTATCTGTAATAATAATCTCTTTTCAGAACATAGTCCATCTATATTAATTCTTTGAATTTTATAATTAGAGCTATGTCCATCGTTTTTAAACGCTCCATATTCGGTTGTAAATGCAAAATCCATACCTGCTTTCTTTAACTCTATTATTGCTTCATCATTATATATTCCATATGGATAGGCAAAGCTATTAATTTTAATATTAAAATTCTTTTCAAGAATTTCTTTCGATTTTAAAATATCTGTTCTCAATCTCCTATTATAATCAATATGACTTTCATCTTCTTTCTTCTCTAATGCTGCTCTTTTATTATTCTTATAATGAAGATCATAGCTATGAGAACCTATCTCTATCAGTTTTGAATCAATCATTCTCTCTATATCTTCTCTTACCATATAATCTTTATCGATATCGATTAATCTATGTCCTATTATGAATATATTAGCCTTAGTATTATATTTTTTTAGAACAGGCAATGCATATAAATAGTTATTCTTCTTTCCATCATCGATAGTTATCATTATATCTTTTTGATCCGATAATTTCATCTTATTTTTTCTATTTTTATTAGATATTTTAAAACTAAATTCGTCTAGACTCAATGCACTATATCCTTTTTTCTTCAGATACTCTATATGATTTTCAAATTTTTTATCATCAATAGAATAAGATATTCTCTTCATAGGTGGATTAGGTTCAATATTATGATAAGTCAATATGGGTATAATCTCTATATCTGCACTATCTGTGTATTTAATAATAGCTAAAAATATCAGTAATATTATTGATATATAAATCATTTTCTTTCTCATAATAACACCTACTCAATATATTTTTTAAATTTTTTTCCTAGAATATAATATTTCTAATCTCTTATTCTATCACATAATAAAAAAATATGATAAAATATTAATATAATGATAATACTTTTGATTTTCAATACATAATGTTAAACATATGTTCAATTTCCATTATTAATTTTTGAAAATTATATTTAACATTATTGATGTATTGTGATATCATGTAATAATAGAATAAGGGGAGTGATAAAATGAAATTTAACGATATATTAAAATATTTTTTAAAAAATACGAAATCGAAATCTGGAGATTTAGCGAAGTTTGTAGGTTATGATATATCATATATCTCAAAATGGACTAGTGGGGTAAAGATACCTTCAGAAGGAACTTCAGAAGAAGTTATAGATAAGGTGAGTAGATTCTTTACTGATGTCGTCTGTGAAAAGAATTTAGAGGAAGTCATAATTAATTTATCTCCGAGAAGACTTAAATTGAAATCTAGAGATGCAATCTATATAACTTTGAAAAGATTTTTTTCCGACTCTTATAATCTATCCCTATCTCTTTACGTAAATTATAAGGAAAGAGGTAAATCGAAATGTTTTACTCTTACAGGTACAAAAAATATTAGCGAATTCACACTAGAAACTATTTTTAAGCATATAAGTGCTTCAGAAAAAGATATTGACATCTATTCTACCGTCGATATTCCCAAACTTTTCGACATAAATACCGTAAACAATATGAATATATTTATAACTAAGAATATTAAAGTTTCAGTGAAAACTGCTCTACCGATAGATAGATATAGTGAATTTAATAGAAATAATGTCATAACTGAACTATTATTATTATTCAAATCTTTCGATATGGATTTTCAAATTTTTGATTCCAATAAATTTGGTGATTTTCAAGTAATTTTAATGGAAAATAAATTTGTAATAATATATAGATATCTACCTGATGGTTCAAAGATAGCAACATATACTGAAGATGATAATGTTGTTTCAATAGTACAATCAAATCTTAAGAATTTATTCGATGGATCTGAAGAAATTTCTACAATTTCTAATGATTATAAATTTGAATTTGAGAATATTTTAGAGTCATCAGAGAATGAAGAAGACTATTTAATTGCTAATACTTTCCCATCAGGATTATGCTTGACAGATGGTAATCTTGAATATATTGAAAAAAATTATAATATTGATAGTGAAAAGATGAATGATATGAGAAAATTATTAGAATCTACTAAAAAATCATTTTATACTAAAAAACTAGAATTGGTCTTCTTAAATTCAAAATTAGATGAATTTATAGAATTGAAAAAAATAAATTTACTAGATGAGGTAGTTTTTCTAGATTCAAAAAATATGAAAGAATATTTAGAAAGCTTAGTTTATTATCTTAAATCTAATGATAATATTAATACTTATATTTTAAAGGAAAGTGTGAATTTAAATCCAGAACATATTAATTCGACATTCTATTTATCTAATATAAATTCATTCGTGAAAAAAGATAAATACTATACTAATAAGAATGTTTCATTATACTATTCTTTCTTAAAACCATCTTTCTGCAAAAGAGAAAAAGAAGGCCTTACAAATCTATTAAAGGAGAGCACTCTATTTTATAAAGATAAGCAGGCTCTTATAGATTATATAAATGATGTATTGATAAAGAAACTAGATATAGAGATAAAAGAAGATAGATTAGAAATAGAGAGTATGTAAAAAAGGGAGTGCTAGCACTCCCTTTTTTTATTCATATCTCTTTTCTAATTCATATTTAATATCTTCTATTTTTATTCCCATTTCTACTAATAATACTAGCATATGGTAGATCATATCACTAGTTTCGTAAATTACCTCTTCTTTCGAATTATTTTTAGCTCCTATAATGACTTCAGCATTTTCTTCTCCTACTTTTTTAAGTATCTTATCTATACCTTCATTGAATAGATAATTCGTATAAGAGCCCGCTTTAGGATTATCTTTTCTATTTTCTATTAGATTGTATAATTTCTCTAATATCTTATAAGAAGAATCTCCAGCTTTTATACTATTATAAAAACAAGAATATTCTCCTGTATGGCATGCATTTCCGTTTTGCTTAACTCTTACTAAAATAGCATCACCATCACAATCATAATCAATCGATATAATTTTTTGTGTATTTCCAGATGTAGCACCTTTATTCCATAGTTCCTGTCTGCTTCTTGAATAAAACCATGTCTTTTCAGTTTCTATGCTCTTTTTCAATGACTCTTCATTCATATAGGCGAGCATTAATACATCTCCCGTATCAGCATCTTGTACTATAGCTGGTACTAAACCTCTATCATCAAATTTTATATTATTTATAAATTCCATCTTATTTCACCTTTCTCATCGGTATTCCTTCGTCTATAAGGTAGTCCTTTAACTCAGGTATCATTATCTCTTTAAAATGGAAAACTGATGCTGCTAGAGCCGCATCGGCACCACCATCTAATAGAACATCTTTAAAATCTTCTTTCTTTCCTGCTCCACCAGAGGCTACTAATGGAACGTTTACGACCTTACCTACTTCTTTCATCAAATCTAGATCGTATCCACCTTTAACTCCATCCGTTTCCATGCTATTCAATACTATTTCTCCTGCTCCTAATTCCACTCCTTTTATAGCCCATTCAATTGCATCTAAACCTGTATCTATTCTTCCACCATTTATAAATACATTCCATTTCTTATCTCCAATTTTCTTTGCATCGATTGAAAGAACTACACATTGTGAACCGAATCTCTCTGCTGCTTCTTTTATAAGATTAGGATTTTTCACTGCAGAGGAGTTTATAGAAATCTTATCTGCTCCAGCTCTCAATAGAGTTTGAAAATCCTCTAAAGTACTAACTCCACCACCTACAGCAAATGGTATAAAGACTTCTTTTGCAGTCTTCTCAACTATATCTAAAAAAATACCCCTGCCTTCATGTGATGCCGTTATATCATAGAAGACCAATTCGTCTGCACCCTGCTCATTATAGTATTTAGCAAGAGTAACAGGATCATCTACTTCTTTTATATCCTTAAATTTAGTTCCCTTTACTACTTTTCCATCTCTTACATCTAAACATGGAATTATTCTCTTCGTAAGCATAATTAGACCTCCAGCGCATCTTCTAATTTTATTTCATCTATATAAAGAGCTTTACCTATTATACTGCCATATATATTCATAGATTTCAGTCTCTCAAGATCTTCTAAACTACTTACACCACCTGAAGCTATTACATCGATACTGCTGATATTTGAAACTTCTTCATAGATATCGAAATTAGGTCCTTCCATCATACCATCTTTTGCAATATCAGTATAAACTATGGTCTTAACTCCCATTTCTTCCAGTTTTTTTATGAAATCTGTCGACTTTACAGTGCTTAAATTTACCCATCCATCTATTGCAACTATTCCGTCTTTAGCATCTACAGATACTACTATTTTTTCTTTATATTTATCAACCATTTTCTTTAAGAATTCTTCATCATTAACTGCTGCCGTTCCAAGTATTACTCTATTAACGCCGGCATTTAATAAATTTTCTATTGCCTCTTCGTTTCTTATTCCTCCACCAACTTGAATCGGAATATTCACAGTCTTAGCTATTTCTTCTATTATACTATAATTCTTTGATTTCCCATCTTTCGCTCCATCAAGATCGACTATATGGATGAATTCTGCTTTTTTCTCTTCCCATTTTTTTGCTACTTCCACTGGATTATCGAAATAAATATCTTTTTGATCAAATTTACCTTGTTTTAATCTAACACAGTTTCCATCTTTTATATCAATAGCTGGAAAAATTATCATTAAATCAACTCCCCAAATGCTTTTAATATTTTCATACCTGTAGTACCACTTTTTTCAGGATGGAATTGCATCCCATATATATTCTCTTTTCCGACTACAGCAGGTACATTCACACCGTATTCTGAATACGATATAACATCATCCATGCTATTTATATAGTATGAATGTACGAAATAAACGTATTCTCCTTCTTCAATATATTTTATTATTTCATCATCTCTTCTTATTATTAAATCATTCCAACCCATATGTGGAACTTTCAAATCATCATTGAATTTAACTACTTCGCCTTTTAATAATCCTAAGCCTTCATATTCTCCATCTTCATAAGATTTTTCATAGAGAAGTTGTAGACCTAAACAAATTCCTAAAATAGGCTTTTTAGAATTAGCAAAATCTAATACTGATTTTAAAAGACCTGATTCTTTAAGTGATTTAATCGCATCTCTATATGCACCTACACCTGGTAGAATTAATCCATCACATTTTAAAATCTCTTCTACACTATCCACTATCTTATTTTCATATTTAAGTGTATTCAGTGCATTCTCTATACTGCTTAAATTTCCAACACCATAATCTACTATACCTATCATTAAATCACTCCCTTTGTAGACATAACTCCTGTAATTCTTTCATCAAATCTAGTAGCCTTATCAAGAGTGCGTCCAAATCCTTTAAACATAGACTCTATTACATGATGGGCATTTCCATTAGTTATTATCTTCAGATGAACATTTGCCATTGCTGCATTTGAAAAACCTCTAAAAAATTCCTCTACTAATTCAGTATCTAATTGACCTACCATATGTCGACTGAAATCAGTATCTATTTGTAAAAAAGGTCTCCCTCCAAGATCTAATGCAGTAAGAGTTAATACTTCGTCCATTGGTGTAAACGTATCTGCATATCTAACTATTCCTTTTTTATCACCAACAGCTTCTCTAACTGCTTCGCCTAATGTTATCCCAATATCTTCTACTGTATGATGTCCATCTATATGAAGATCTCCTTTACACTTCACTTTAAGATCGAATAAACCATGCTTAGAAAAAAGTATAAGCATATGGTCTAAAAATCCAATCCCTGTGTCTATATCGCTTTCACCACTTCCATCAATATCTATTTTTATCTCAATATCCGTCTCGGAAGTAGTTCTTTTTTTCTCTGAAACTCTCAATTTTTCACCTCCATAATCACCTTCAATATATATTATAATATAATAAAAATATAATTAATACATAATCTATTTTAGATCGAATTCATCTATAATTTCTTTAATCGAATCTATGAACTTCTGATTGGCATATATAGAGCCAATAGTCATTCTAAGATGATTCTTTAAAGGACCATCTTTGAATAGACGTATTAATATTCCTCTCTTCTTTAGTTCCTCAAATACTTTCTCTGCATCCTTTACTTCAAATAATATGAAATTCGCAACTGATTCATATGCTTTTATGCCTTCTATATTTTTAATTTCATTATATACTCTATTTCTCTCAGCACTGATTATCTTTATATTATCTTCTATAGTTTGAATATCATTCAATAATTCCTCTGCAATTATCTGCGATAAAGAGTTTAGATTATATGGTGCTTTAACTGCCATTATCTTCTTAGCAATTTCCTCAGATGATACTAGATAACCCGTTCTAATAGCTGCTGCACCAAAAGCTTTAGAAAAAGTTCTTAAAACTATTAGCTTTTTATACTCTAATACTTTATCAATAATAGATTCTCCACCAAATTCAATATATGCTTCATCTACTACGACAATCGATTCTGTTTCATCTAATAATCTAATAATATCTTCTCTCTTAGTAGATACTCCAGTAGGATTGTTAGGATTGCAAAGCATTATTACTTTTGCTTTTTTTTCATTAGCTCTTTCTATTAATTCATCTATTTTTATCTTAAATTTATCTGATTTTGGTATTTCTAAATAATTTCCTCCTAAAATAGAAGTATTTATACCATACATAGTAAAGGTAGGATTATGTGATATAACATAATCATCTGGCTCTACGAAAGTATTCAGTAGAACATGTATCATCTCATCTGAACCATTACCTACTACTATATTTTTTGAAGGTATGTCTATATATTTAGACAATGACTCTCTTAAAACATCTGCATTCGTATCTGGATAATGCATATAATCAACTTTATTGAGTCTCTTCATAACATTTTCTCTAACTGCTACACTTAAATTAAATGGTGATTCATTAGCATCAAGCTTTATACAATCATCTATTTCATTTGGAATATAGGGTTCGAAATTTTGCACCCTCTTCTTAAATAATTTACTCGGCATCTTTAAACCTCACTCTCACAGAATTAGCATGTGCTTCTAAGCCTTCAGTCTCTGCAATTGCTATTATTTTTTCCTTATTTTTTTCTAAATTCTCTCTATTATAATAGATTATAGAAGATTTTTTCACAAAATCATCTACACTCAATGGAGAATAGAATTTAGCAGTCGAACTAGTAGGTAAGGTGTGATTAGTTCCAGCAAAATAATCTCCTAATGGTTCAGGTGAATATTCTCCTAAGAATATAGCCCCTGCATTTTTTATACTAGATATCATTTCAAATGGATTTTTCACCATTATCTCTAGATGTTCTGGAGCTATTTCATTAGTATAATATATTGCCTCATCCATATCTTTTGCTACTATTATAGCTCCAAACTTATCTAATGATTCTTTTACAATATCTTCTCTATTTAAGCTCTTCGCTTGTATCTCAATTTCTTTCTTTGTCTTCTCTGCTAATTCTTCAGATGTAGTGACTAATATAGATGAAGCTAGTTTATCATGTTCTGCTTGTGAAAGCATATCTGCTGCTACATATTTTGGATTAGCCGTCTCATCTGCAAGTACTAATATCTCAGAAGGTCCTGCTATCATATCGATATCTACAAAACCATAGACTATCCTCTTAGCTATTGCAACATATATATTTCCAGGTCCAACTATTTTATATACCTTAGGTATGGTCTCAGTTCCGAATGCAAGAGCTGCTATACCTTGAGCCCCACCAGCTTTATATATCTTATCTATACCAGCAATCTTTGCAGCTGCTAATATATTATCCGATACTCCTCCATCCTTAGAAGGTGGTGTAACCATAATTATCTCTTCTACACCTGCAACTTTTGCAGGAACGGCATTCATTAAAACCGTAGAAGGAAGAGGCGCAGTTCCACCTGGTACATATATACCAACCTTCTCAATAGGATTATATAATTGTCCTAAGATTATACCTTTTTTACTATTATCTATCCAAGAATTAGTCATCTGTTTTTGATGAAATTCTCTTATATTCTTCTCGGCTTCTTCTAAAGCTTCTATTAATTCCTTATCCGTATTATTATATGCTCTTTCAATCTCTTCCTCAGTAACTTGTATATTCTCAAGCTTTACTCCATCAAATTTCTCTGTATATTCTAATAGAGCTTTATCTTTATTATCTCTTATATTAGTTATTATCTCTTCTACTGATCTATTCACTTCCCCAAATTCCAATTGTGATCTATTTAAAAGAAGTTCAACTTCCTCTCTTATACTATCACTATCATCTTTTGTATTAATTATTTTTATCATATCTCTCACTCCCTATTAAACTATTTCCTCTATTTTTTCCATTATCTCTTTTATCCTATCATTTTTAAATTTGAAACTGGCTTTATTTGCTATAAGTCTAGCCGATATATCTGATATATCTTCTAAGACTGTAAGTCCATTCTCTCTCAATGTTCTACCTGTTTCTACTATATCGACTATTACATCTGATAATCCAATTAGCGGAGCTAATTCTACAGATCCATTTAATTTTATTATTTCAACTTGACGTCCCGTATTGAAGAAATAATTTTTAGCAACATTAGGATACTTAGTTGCAACTCTGATCTTTTTTATCGGATCTATAGAATATCCTTCTAAAGCTGCTACTGAGAATTTACATTTACCAAAATTCAAATCGGCTATCTCATAAACTTCTCTCTCTTCTTCTAAGATCGTATCTTTTCCTACTATACCGATATCTACAGCACCTCTTTCAACGTATATAGGCACATCTACCGCTTTAACTAATACGTATCTCACTTTATTTTCCTCACTAGTCAATATGAGTTTTCTAGACTCCTGTTCAAATTCTTTGCAAGATAAACCTATTTCTTTTAAAATCTCATAACCTTTATTCCCTAGACGCCCTTTGGCTATAGCTATATTTAAATATTCCATATCCATCCAACTTTCCTATATATTTATAATATTTTTTACATAATCGCTATCTAAATTAGAAAACTCATCTATTTTCTGTAATTCAACTACAAAGTTTTTCTTTCTCAATTCTTTCGCTTTTTCTATAGCTTTTTTTCTATCCTCTTCCTTATAATTTACTCTATAATCGACTGAATAGTATTCTTCTTCTTTGAAATCTCTTTGACTTTCTATTCCCGATATCAAATCGTCTACAGAGATAGCAAATCCTGTTGCTGGTATAGATTCTCCATAGTACTCAGTTAAATTATCATATCTTCCACCGCTTAATATACTATCACCATAATTAGCTAGATATCCTTTAAATACGACTCCAGTATAATAATCTAAATCATTTATTATTCCAAGATCTATTGATATATATTCAGAATAACCATAGTCCTCTATGAATTCGTAAATTTTATTTAATTCTTCTAAAGACTTTTTCATTCTTGAGTTTATCGAATATTCCTCTGCCCTTTTAAGCACTTCTGAATACTCCCCATATAGATTTGGCATCTCTATTATGGCATTTTTTATTCTATTATCTAAATTTAATGAATTGACGTATGATTTTAATTCTACAAAGTTTTTATATTCAATCAAATTTTTAAGGATTTCTTTTATACTATCATCTATATCTATCTCATCTAAAAGCCCTTTATAATAGCCGGCATTCCCTATTTCTATTTTAAATTCTACATTGCAATTTTTAAGCGCTTCTATTGCATTTACTATTACTTCTCCATCCGCTTCTGCATTAGGATTGCCAAAGTATTCTATTCCTGTTTGAGTTCTCTCTCTTTTTGACTCACTTTTCATCTTAAAGACTTGATTAGAATAAAATATTTTGTAATTTCCCTTTTCCTTTTTATAGTTTTTAGCAACAATTCTAGCAATTGGTATTGTCGCATCTGGTCTTAAAGTCAATATTTCTCCAGAATTGTCTATTAATTTAAACATCTCATCTTTTAATACAGTGCTCTTTATGGATGAAAAAACCTCATAATATTCTATCGTAGGTGTCGCCACTCTTTTATAACCATAGGATTTAAAGACATTATTTATCCTCTTTAATACATCTTCTTTTATTCTATATTCCCTAAACAGCTCATCACTTACCCCTTCAGGAGTTTCAAAACCAATCATCGACTAGCCTCCATTCTATTATTTAAGTAATCGCTTTATCGCTTTTTTGCTTTATCTAAGTAAAGTATTCTAAAGTAATTATATTAATAATTCTATACAATGTCAAGTATTTATTTATCTATATAATGAACAATTATAACATAATTTATAATGGCATAAAAATAAGAATTGGATGATCATCCAATTCTTATTCTAATACATTATTTATCTATCTTTAACTATTAAAATACTTCCTCTTTTTATCTTAGAGTATATAGCAGATAATATCATCCCGATGACTGCAATTATTACTATTGCCCCACCAGGCTTTAATCCTTTATGATAAGATATTATAATTCCTGTCATCATATATATTATTCCAAGAATTATAGAAATAATATAAGTCTGTTTATAAGATCTGCCTATCATAAGAGCAGCTGTGACAGGTAGAACTATTAAAGATGCAACCATAAGCGCTCCTACAATTTTACAAGATATGGCTATAGTTATTGATGCAAGTAAAGTAAATATACCATTTACTAATCTAGTATTTACTCCTGATAATTTAGCTAAAAAGGGATCTATCGAGAGATTCAATAATCCCCCATAATATATTAATCCAAAAAAGATTACGGGTATGAATATTACTAGTACTTGTACGAGATCTACTGTATTAACTGCTGATATACTTCCAAATAAATATGATTCAAATGTATTACCTCCTGGAGCATAATCAGATAAAAGTGCTGCAAATCCTAATCCTGTGCTCATTATTATGGCAGTGGCCATATCTCCATATTGTGGAAATCTCTTCCTTATTTTCTCTATAGAAAAACCTGCAAATATACATACTACTATAGCTCCTATTACAGGATTGATTCCAAGAATTAAGCCTAAACCAACTCCTGCTAAAGATGTATGTGAAAGTGCATCTCCTATCATAGAAGTTCTTCTATTGACCATTATTACTCCTATTGTAGGTATCATTATTGAAAGCATAAATCCAACTATTAGAGCTTTTCTCATAAAATCATATTGTAACATTTTCTATCTCTCCATTTACGATTCTATATATTTTTCCTACATATCTCGATACGAACTCAATTTCATGAGTGACTAAAACTATTGTAATCCTCTTTTCTCTATTCAATTTTACTAAGAATTCAAAGAAATCCTCTTTACTTTTTTGATCAATGCCAACTGTAGGTTCATCTAATACGATTATTTTAGGATCATTTACCATAGCTCTAGATATCATTATCCTCTGTTGTTGACCTCCGCTGAGCTCATTGAATGGTCTATTGATATATTCACCCATTCCCATTCTTTCTATTGCCATTTTTGCTCTTTTCTTATGACGTTTCTTAGGTATTTTTATAAATCCAAAGTCTTCATATAGTCCAAGAGTGACTAATTCAAGACATGTTACAGGAAAACTTATTTTATTAGTCGCATTGACTTGGGGAACGTATCCGATATCTTTATAGGATTTATAGTCTTTTATATCTTTTCCCATTATCTTAATACTACCACTTTCTCTTGTTAAATCACCTAGTATTAATTTTAATAGAGTCGATTTTCCACTGCCATTATCTCCTTGAATTATAGAAAACTCTCCCTCTTCTATAATCAAATTTAAATTATTTATTATTCTTTCATTCGTATAGCCGAATTTAAGATTCTTAACCTCTATACAATTCATATCTACCCTACCCTCAATTATTTTATTGATTCATATATATTTTCTAAATTCATTCTCATCAAATCTATATAATGTTGATCTTTTTTCTTCTGTTCTTCTGCAACGAATTCCATAGTAGATAGTGGTTTTAGCTCTCCATTTATCTCTTTTGCTATGGACTCCGCTCCTTTTTTTGATCCACCGTATTCATAGAAAACGACCTTTATATCCTTATCTTTACAGAACTCTATTGACTCCTGAATCTTTTTAAGACTAGGCTCTTCCATTGAAGTAAGCCCTTGTAGTGGATATTGTTTTAATCCAAAGTCTTTACATAGATAGGCATATGCTTGATGTGGAACAACAAAATGTTTTATTCTAGTCTTTTTAAACTTTTCTTCATATTCTTTCTCTAGACTCTCTATCTCTTCTATATACTCATCCTTATTAGAATTAAAATATTCCTTATTCTCTGGACTCAATTCAGATAATTCATCCGTTATCTTTTCAATATACGATTTTGCATTCTTAAGTGATATCCAAGAATGTGGATCAAAGGATGCTTTTTCTTCATCTTTTCTTTCTTTAATGACTTCAGGTTTTATAATATCATCATTTTTATCGACGAATACGTACGAAAGTCCATCACTAGATACTCTATCGGCAAATACTATCCATCTACCCTCTTCTGGTATATTGAAAAATATTTCTCCATGTTCATGTGCCATCTCTAAATCATAAACTTTTTCACTTTTGACATCAAAAGTCTCTTTCTGTTTTACTAGATCGGCTTTATTCTTCATAATTTTTTTACCAATCTTTTCTATTTCACTATTATCTATTTTACCATTTAATTTATAAAATCCAATCTTAAAAATCTTCTCATGAGTATGACCAAAATCTAATATATACTTTTCTTTTGCTAGATCTAATGAACCTATGAAGCTATATTCTCCTTCTTTTGCCGATCCATCAGATTTAATTAAATCTAATCCTTTACTTAAATTTAATATTTTCAAATCTGGTACACTGCTCTTTATCTTATTTTCCCATGGTTCCATATTAGCACCATTTATTATTAAAAGATCTGAACCATCTAGATCTTTCATATCCTTTGCAGAAGGCTCCCAATAATGAGCTTCTTTATCTTCTGGCATAAATGATATTAGATTGATTTTATCTTTAGCTATCCTATTAGTCATATCATATATAGGATAGAATGATGTATAGACTGTTGGTTTACCATTCTGAACTTCCTTTTTTGAATCTTTACAACCAAATAAAAACAATAATGAAATCGATAGTATAATTGCAATAAATTTTTTCATAAACATCCTCCTATTATATTCATATATGAGCATTCTTTAATTCGTTTTAAACTCACAAAAGCTCTGATTTATG
Organism: Andreesenia angusta; assembly: GCA_030537835.1. Classification (GTDB taxonomy): domain Bacteria; phylum Bacillota; class Clostridia; order Tissierellales; family Gottschalkiaceae; genus Andreesenia; species Andreesenia angusta_A. The sequence goes on from JAUNVB010000006.1 coordinate 60,858, forward strand.
AAAAAATCAGAGCTTTTACTTAATATTAAATATTTAATTATTACTATTCAGTTATTTCTTCAATGAATTGTTCGTCTGTTGAATCTGGTGCTACCATAGTAGGGAACCAATTGTCTTTAGCTAAAATTTCTTTTGGATCTTCATCACCATATCTGAAGTGGAAATGCTTAAGACCTTCGTCACCATGTACTGGCATCATTAAGAAGTACTTATATGGAGCATCTTCTCCTACAGCTTCATATATATCCCAAGTCAATTCATGCTTATCAAGCATAGTCTTTTCTTCACCAATATATTTGTATTCAGATGATCCTATTTCTTTACCATCTTCAGATTTAAATCCATCGTATAATGTTATAGTATTTCCTTCAACAGTCATACCATTGAAATCTGTTCTTCTCTTTTCTACATACTTCATCTTCTCTTCTTCAGCAGTAGTTCCTTCTTTTTCTGCTAATTGATCGAATGCTGTTTGGATTTCTGGCTTCTCTAAATAAGATCCCATATTATTCCAATCTCCAGCCCAAGCAGAAAGATCTTTTTCTTCTTTTTCTGAATCTTCACTCTCTTCTTTTTCAGAGTCTTCTTTTTCTGAATCCTTAGATTCATCATCTTTTGACTCGTCTTCATCAACTGTTGTAGTCTGTTCCTGCTTTTCATTATTATCGCTAGCAGGATCTTCTGATCCACAGCCTACTAAAGAAGTAGTCATTAATGCACTAACTAATGCAATTGTAAGTAATCTTTTCATCTCTTTTTCCTCCTGAAAATTAATTATCTTTTTCAATTAGTATAACAGATAAATTTACACATTGCAAACTATTATCTTTAATTTATCAAGTATTTATTTATATGCTTTTATTGACTCTATATATTATAGTTCTCAATTCAATAATAATTTTATATTCTTGATTATATTGTTCTACTATAGCATTGTCAATAAAAAATTTATTATCGTATCTTTCTATTTTATTTAAATACTCTTTAATGCTCTGTAAATTTCCTCTCAATTCTGATTTTATCTTTATCTCTTTAAATTTAGATTCTCTTTCTTCCTCTATACCATCTATTTGAATTTTCATAATATCTAATGAGGAGTTTCTAGCCATCTCTTTGATTTCATTTACAATATCAGTCTCTAGAGTATCTATGAAATATTTTTCTTTAATAAGAGAAACTGTATTCATCTCACATTCTTTTTCATCTAGTATTTTTTGATAATTATTTATCTGATACTCTATATTATTTAATTTCTCATTCGTACTCAATACCGTATTAATTTTATATCTTATTTTTATAATCAAATATATATTAATTATTAATAGGATTATAGAAAATAATATTATTGCAATTTTTCTTATATTTTCCTTATATCTAAATACTATACTTTTCAATTACAATCCCTCAATATATTCTATTATTATATTAGCAATCTTATCATCGTAATAATTGCTTATACTCTTAATCCTTATATCTTTTATTTTTTCATCCCTATTAATTTTCTCAATTTCTAATAACAATTCATCATATTTATTGTATATTATAAAGAGTTCTGTATTATCTCTATGGACTAATTTATCTAATATTAAATTATCGTTTAAATAGAAGATATTTTCATTGATATAATGAACTGTATAATCCTCATCTTCTTTAATCATTTTTTCAAAAGTCTTTTCTAAATTAATATATTTCTTGATCTTTTGATCATAGGTATTCAATCTCTTAAATTCAACAGTCGATTTCATATTATCTATTGATTTTGAATATTTTGCTTCTCTTAAATATAGTGAATAATATAGAAATAAAAGTATTAATAGAATAACTATTTGAAACAGTATTATAATCTTAATTCTATTGAATATGAATGATTTTATAATTTTTCTATTTATCGATCTGTCTTTATAGTAATTTATTATATTCATCTATATAGAGCTATTATAGAATTTATAAATTCTGGATCTTCTTCAATCATTTTAATAACGGGTTCATCTATATTGAAAGATTTTAAATAGATGCTTTCAAGAATATTCTCAGAGATTATATTCATATCTTTAAACCTTTTAATCTCAGATTCATTTAATTTATCTCCAAAATAAATTAGTTTTCTAATGGGTTTATCTAGGATTTCTAAATTGAAATATTCTATGAATTTATAAATACTCTCCATATCTATAGTATCGTACGATTTAAAAAAGAGGAATTTTCCATCTTCATAAACGGATATATCGACTTTAGCATCATCTTTATAGAGAAATAGTTTTGAATAGCCTTTTCGATTAATATATTCGTTTTTATATAATTGAGTGATTCTTGAAAAATAAGGGCTGAAATACTTTGGCATTAAATTCAATTCAATTGAAAGATTTCTATATTCCTCAACCATACTTTTTTTTGCTATTACTATTAATCTCTTATTTAAATTATTTATATCAAAATCTAATGATTGTAAGAGCAATTCCTCATCTATTTCAAATAGTATATTTCTCTTAAACTCTTCTATAAGATCTTCTTCTTCTCTATCGAATGTTGAAACTATTAATGAATCTAAATCGACTGATATATTTAAATTTCTATATCTATTTAAATCAGTATTCTTATTTAGATACTCTTTAATTTCTCTTATTCCTATATCTTCAATTTCTATTCTTTCAATTTTTACTATATTGTATCTATTCTTTTTTAAATTACCTAAGGATATATATGCTCTATTTTCTTTTATAAAGATACCAATACTATTATTAAAGATATTATCACCTCATTATGATTAAATTTTCTATTCTTTGAATTATTTGATTAGAGTATAAAATGACTAAAATTGTACTAATAGATATGAATGGTGCGAATGGAATTATATCATTTCTAGTCTTTTTCTTAAAAACTATTAATAAAGCTGAAATCACTGCAGCTATATTGAAGCTCATTATAAAGATCATAATCATATCTTTAAAATTAAATAATAATGCTATTGCTAAAAACAGTTTAAAATCACCATGTCCAATCGAATCCTTCTTTATAAAATATATTAGGCTAAATGATATTATTATAAAAGAAAAGCCTTTTATAGATTCTATAATTGAATTTATATTTTGATATTTATTGAATTCATTATAATGGTATATTAGTGAAATTATAATTAGTATAGATACTAATCCATCTGGTATTATCATCTTTTTATAATCTATAATGCTTATGATCAAAAGTATAGATATTATAATTGATTTAATTATATTATCCAATTTATCACTCTCTTTTTAAATTAATAAGAGGCAGCAAACTGCCTCTTATTTAGATATTTTCTTCTTTTATTCTTTCACTCTTTCTATTAGGATAAGCTTCTTCTAATCCGTATCTAATTATAACTTTTCTTCCTTCTAATACTTCAAAGTTTAAGCTATTATCCCCTGACTCACTTTTATAAGCTTGAGATTTTGGTTTTCCATCAAAATTGTCTTCTATTAAATTTGCTTTTTTCATATCTTCTAAACTAAAATCTCTAATCTGATCGCCATTTTCAGCAATATATATCTTCACTGCATTAGCAACTTCTGCAGCATTAGTCTCATCTGAAGCGATCTTTGCCTTTTCTGTCATCCCAAAGAGATTTATCGCTCCTATCACGGAGATAATTCCTATTATTGCTATTACTATCAATAGCTCAATTAAACTAAATCCTTTATTATTCATATCTTACCCCCTTTCTATATTCCAATACTCTCATATAGATTCATCATAGGTAAGAAAACTGTCATTATTACGAAGAAAACGAGGATTGAGATTAGAATAATCATAGTGGGTTCGATTATTCCAACTAAAGTTTTAAGCGAATTAGAAAGTTCCTCTTCGAAAAAATTCGATAGCAAGTTAAAAGATTCTTCAATATTTCCAGTTTCTTCACCTACTAAAATTATATTTTTAAATATTTCGGGATATATATATTCATTTTTAATAGATGAATATATGCTATTTCCAATATTTAAATTTCGATTTAAATCCATTAGAGATTTTTTGAATACTGAATTACTTATACTTTGAATTGTCAATTCGATTGAATCGTTTAAATTTGCTCCTGATGAAATCATAATATGGAGTATTTTAGAAATTTGTACAATATTTATATTCTTAACAGTCTTGCCAAAAAGCGGAAGCTTAATGGCAAGACTATTAATTTTAAATTTATATTTCGGTACCTTTAGAACTCTTAAACTGATTAATATTAGAATTGAAATTAAAACTGATATGAAAATAAAATTCGATTTAAAAAAGCTACCTATTGATAAGATTATTTTACTAAATATTGGTAGCTCAATATCTAGTTCTTCAAAAATAGATATGAAATTTGGTATTATAAATAAGATTATTATTGCAAAAACTATTATAGTAATTATTAATAGAATCATAGGATATAATAGGGAAGATAAGATATCTCTATCTCTCTTTGCTTTATTCGAATAGTAGTTTTCAAGTTCTATAAAAACTCTATCCATATTTCCTGACTCTTCTCCAATCTCAATCATATTTAAAAATAGTTTAGGAAAATATCTACCATTTAATTTCCATGATTCATAAAGATAATTACCTCTATAGACATCTTTTCTTATATCACTCAGAATCTTTTTTATTTCTTTATTGCTGATTTGAGATTCTACGATCTCTAAAGTCCTGTCTATACTGATACCTGCTCTAAAGAGTATCGATAAATAACGCGATAACTCTGCAATCTCTCTAGATGAAATTTTCTTCTTTTTCAATTTCACTTTTAAACTTTTCCTTATCTATCATTCCAATTTTTCTACTAGTCTTAATTATATTATCTATTTGAAATGATTTATTCATTCTGATAATATTTCTTATCGCATTATTTACAATCATAATTTCAAAAATAGGATATAATCGATTCTCTTTAAATACTAATTCCTGTGATATGATCAGCTTAAGAGTTCTAGACAAAAGATACCGTATCTGAGATTGGTGTTTTAAACTATACATTTCTGTTATTCTCTCTATAGTTTCGGAAGCGGAATTTGTATGCAAAGTACTTATTACGAGATGACCTGTCTCTGCAGCCCTTAGAGCAATTTCTAAAGATTCTCTATCCCTTATTTCACCAATGACTATTATATCTGGATCCTGCCTTAGACAGGCTCTAATTGCTGTAGAAAAGTCTAAACAATCCTTTCCTATTTCAATCTGTGTAATCATAGATTTTTTATCCTTATGAATGTATTCAATAGGGTCCTCAATCAATATAATATGTTTATTGCGATTTTTATTTATCTCAGATATAATAGATGCCACAGTAGTTGATTTACCGCTTCCCGTTGAACCAGTTATTAAAATTAATCCCTGATTAGAATAAATTAAATCTTCAATCTGTTCTGGTAATCTCAGATTTTTATATTCTATTATCTCATCTCTTAAGACTCTAATGGCCATATTTATGCCATTATCTTCTTTATAGATATTCATTCTTAATCTATTTTTATCTATCTTCAAACTCTTATCTAAATTTCCATATTTATTATAGATTTTCATTTCTTCTAAACTGAATTGTCTAGAGATGAATCTTTCTATACTTCTATAATCGGTTTTTCTATCTGATTTATAAATCCTTTTATTTTTTCTATAATATATATTTCCACCACTTTTTATATGTAGATCCGTTATATTCTTTTTTACTATTTCTATTATTATATTATCGATTTTCTTCAAATGACTATATGCCATATTCGGCAATTCACCCCTCTTATCTATTTAATGATCCTTAAAATTATAATATCTAAGATAGTCTTCTGGATTCATTTTAAATTCCTTAACTAAGCTGACCATTTTATTTCTAAGACTTATAAAACCATCTTCCTCTAATCTTCTTCTTATATCTGTTAGAGAATTTTCAATAGTCAATATATCCTTATATCTATTGTTTAAATCGAGTATCTCTAATACTGGTTTTCTCTCTATATATCCAGAATAATTGCATCTTTTACAGCCTTTAGACTCCTGTATTTTTTCTATTTCAAATATTTCATTCATATATTTTTCTAAATTCTCATTCATCTTCTTCTCTATCAGACAGTATTTGCAATTTTCTCTATACAATCTCTGGGAAATTATGGACTTAAGAGCTGATATTACAAGATGCTTTTCTACTCCCATATCGATTAGTCTTGATATTGTAGAAGGGCCATCTTCAGTATGAATAGTACTTATTACAAGATGACCAGTTATAGATGCACTTATTACCATCTTTGCTGTCTCATAATCTCTAATCTCTCCTACTACTATTATATCTGGATCCTGTCTTAAGACATGCCTTAATAGACTGCTAAACCCGAGTCCTATTTCTGAATTGACCTGTATCTGATTTACCCCTTTTAATCTTGATTCTACTGGATCCTCTATAGTTATAATATTCTTCTCAGTAGTATTCAGTTCATTTATAATTGAATACAATGTTGTCGATTTTCCGCTACCTGTTGGTCCTGTAATCAATATAAGTCCTTGTTCTTGATTTATAATCTCTCTTATATTTTTTTCGTCTTCTATATTTAAACCTAATCTATCTATATGTAGAAAATCTATATCTTTACTCACGATTCTCAATACAAGCTTCTCACCAAATAGCGTTGGAACGAAGGATGTCCTGATATCTAATTCTCTATCGAATACCCTTGATTCGAAACTGCCATCCTGTGGTCTTCTCTTCTCCGCTATATCAAGATTAGATAGTATTTTCACTCTAGAAACTATATTAGGATATATGCTATTAGGTATATTAGTAAAATCTTTTAATACTCCATCTATCCTATATCGTATACAAGTCATATTCCTCTCTGGATCAAAATGTATATCTGATGCAGAACTCAATACGGCTTTTTCTAGTATTAAATCGAAGGCATCTATGACCTGTTCAGATATATGATCATCATCTTCTACCGTATTTTCTGCAATCGATGTAAATATATCTTCTAATATATGTTTTTCAAAATATTCACTCTGTTTTTCAATTATCTTATCTAATTCTGATAGTACAGGTATTATTTTAAATCTCGTATTTTTCTTCAATCTCTCTATATGAAATACATTTAAAGGCTCTGCCATAGCCATGATTATTGAATTTGCTTTTCTTTTTATTGGAAATGCTTTTGATCTTTGAAGTGTTCTTATATCGAATTGTCTTACTATTTCCATATCGGGATAATAATAAGAAATATCTATATATTCAATATTGTATCTTTTTTCTATCAATCCATATATATCAGATTTTTTTAATATATTTTTTTCTAATAAGGCTTTTTCAAAACTGATATTCTTGATTTTTGAATAATCTATAATATCTTCTCTTTCCTCATAATTTATAATTCCTTCTTTTAGTAAAATCTTATCTAAATTATTTATGAACAAATTGATTTGCTACTCAGTATATCTTTATTGGCTTTATGAGTAGCCTCTCCTTTCTTATTTTTTATCTGTATTTTGTTTGAAATATTATATCTTGTTTGATTTTAATTAATAAAATTATTTAAATTTGAAATTCAATATGATTTGATTCGTTAAATTGAATATAACCTATATTTTTTATAAAGTCAAGTCAATTATCATTATTAATATCTTTTTACAATAAAAAAAGAACTCGAATTACTTTTTAAATTCAAGTTCTAATAGTGTAGCATTGATCACATAAGAAATACATACGCTAATAAGTATATGTAATTCAATAGCTATTGCTTTATCTGTTTGTGATAGTATTATTATTTCTATTAAGAAGACTATGATATTAATTATAGCCATAAATATCAATTTAGTTTTAGTTATAATATATCTACTCTTACCAATAAGAGATAGCATTAATCCCGTTAAATACGGCATAAACATATCATAGAAAATAAGTGGAGCTGGCATATAGGCTATTTCTCTATTAGAATAGAATGCATTTAAGCCTAAAGAAAATATCAATAAAAATACTATTGGTATTAAAAATCTATATATGAGTCTTTTTTTCATAGATATCACCTATTATTCATTATTTATATAAAATTAAAATAAAGGTCTCATATATGAGACCTTCATCTCTATTTGTTTTTTAAAATTAAAACTCTAGCCGGTGTAGCAGATATGAAATCTGGCTCAACATTTCCTGATTTCATAAGCTCTAATAAAGCCTTATAGAATTCCATAGAATTGAGTTCAGTAGCTTCTAATATAGGATGTAATCCCATAGCTTCTTCCTGCTCTTCTTTTGAAATTTCGTATAAGTATTTAAATAGTTTAACGCTATTCTCATCTGCTCCTTCTAGATTCGTATTGATCTGTTCACCTTCACTTACCTTAATAAAATAAGGTTCATTTGGATACTCAATAGTATAGTCTCCTGAATAATGCTCTGACATTTAAAGCCCCCCTAAATAATCTTCTCATTTATATTATATCCTAAAAATGGGTAATTATCTAGATATTAAAGCAATTCCTTATATAACTAAAGTATTATTATCTCATGGCTATGTTTTATATCTTGATGAAGAGAATTTCCAACTATACATAGCCCGTTAACTATCTCTAAAAACTCTTCCATTTCTTCTTTAGTCTTAGAGGTCTTTATCTTATATATAATATGCATTGTATCGTATACTTTTCTATTTAAATGTGTTCCTTCAATTTTTCCATCTTTTTTCGAACTCGCCTCTAATTCAAGTTCTAAGCTTTCAAAGTCTATATCATATTTCTTTGCAAGAGATGCAAAAGAAATAGCTTTACAGCCTAATATTGCTGTACCCATCATCTCACCTGGAGACATTCCTGTTGCTTTCCCTGCTGGTGGATCTAAATCGATATTAACTTTATGATCATTTGCTACTCCTTCTAATGTCATTCCTTCAATCCATTTTACACTAGCTTTCATTATATTACCTCCAAAGTATTATATTAAATCATATTTCCATTTAAATAATTGATACCCTTTATCTACTAAGATAATCTATTAATTTAAATTTTATCTATTAAATTGACTATTATATATATCATGATATTTCCCACCTAAGTCTAAGAGCTCATTATGAGTTCCTGCTTCTACAATTTCTCCATTGTCTAGAACTATAATCTTATCTGCATTTTTCACTGTAGAAAGTCTATGGGCTATTATAAAGCTAGTTCTTCCAATCATCATATCGTCTATTGCTGTTTGCAATAATAATTCCGTCCTTGTATCGATAGAAGATGTGGATTCATCTAATATTAATATTTTAGGTTTCGATATAATCGCTCTTGCAATTGTTATTAATTGCTTTTGTCCTTCCGAGATATTATTCGCCTCTTCATTTATGACCATATTATAAGTTTCTGGTAATGTCCTAATAAAATTATCTGCATTTGCCATCTTAGCAGCATCTATGACGTCTTGATCAGATGCGTCTAATTTACCAAATCTTATATTCTCCATTATACTCCCATTGAATAACCAAGTATCTTGAAGTACTATTCCTAAGATTCTTCTAAGATCGTATTTAGAAAATTCTGTAATATTCTTTCCATCTATATAGATACTTCCTGAATTTAATTCATAAAATCTTGCAAGTAATTTTATCAATGTCGTCTTACCTGAGCCTGTAGATCCAACTATTGCTATTTTTTCTCCGGCCTTAATATCTAGATTTAAATTTTTAATAGTCATATTATTTCCATCATAAGAGAAATTAATATCTTTAAATACTACATCTCCTTTTATATTTTCTATATCGATTCTCTTATTTGAACTGACTACTTCCTCTTCAGCTTCTAAGAATTCAAAAATCCTCTCTCCCGCAGCAGCTGCAGATTGTAAATTATTCACTATCTGTGCAAATTGATTTATCGGTTGAGTGAAAGTTCTAATATATTGTACAAAAGCTAAAATATCTCCTATATTTATAATATTCTTCATTACAAAGAATCCACCAGATATAGTAACTATTACATATCCTAGATTACCTACAAAGTTCATTATAGGATTCATCGTTCCTGAAAGAAATTGTGATTTCCAAGAACTTTTATATAATTCATCCGTTAATTCTTTAAAATTCTCAATAGAGTTAGCTTCTTTATTGAATGATTTAATTATATTCTGCCCACTGAATTGCTCTTGTACTTCTGCATTTACTTTTCCTAAAACTCTCTGTTGTTCAGAAAAATACCTCTGTGATTTCTTAATTATAAAGGAGATTATAAAAACCGAAAGAGGTAATATCAGTACTGCTATTATAGTCATCTTTATATTAATATATAACATTAATAGAAATACGCCTATAATCGTTATTATAGAACTTATTAATTGTGATAAGTTCTGTGTTAAGTTCTGACTTACTAAATCGACATCATTAGTTATTCTAGATAGTATATCTCCTTGTTTATTTATATCAAAATATTTTACAGGCAATCTATTGATCTTCTCAGATATTTCTTTTCTCAATTTATAAGAAACTCTTTGACTTATATCTGAGAATATAAATGCTTGTAAAGACGAAAATATCATACTAAGAATATATAGTATTAATATAATAATTAAAATCTTATGAATATACGGAAAGTCTATTTTAGCATTATTTACACCTTGTGCTTTTGCAATTATTCCTTCACTTAATCTATTAGTTGCTTTTCTCAATACATTAGGACCAAGAATAGAAAGTGCAGTTCCTAATATAGCGAATGAAAAAGCTAGAATTAATTTAAGCTTATACTCGCTCATATATGAAAAAATCTTCTTCATAGTCCCTTTAAAATCTTTTGCTTTTTGAACTCTCTTATCGTTTTTCTGTTTCATAATTGAGTTCCTCCTCTGCTAATTGTGATAGTGCTATCTCTTTATAGGTCTTAGAATTTTTAATCAATTCATCGTGCTTTCCTATACCGTCTAGCTCACCATCTTTTAAGACTATTATCTTATCCGAATTCTTTATACTATTAATCCTCTGTGATATAAGGATTGTTGTAGTGTCTTTAAGATTTCTATCTAATTCACTTCTCAATTTACTTTCAGTTGTAAAATCTAATGCTGAAAAACTATCATCGAATATTATTATATCTGGTTTTTTCGCAATAGCTCTAGCAATAGATAGTCTCTGTTTCTGTCCACCTGATAGATTTGCTCCCATCTCAGATATCTCAGAATCGTATTTTTCTTCTTTTTTCTCTATGAATTCTTTCGCCTGTGCAATTTCTGCAGATTTAATTATATCTTCTTCTTTAATTTTTTCATTTCCAAATTTTATATTGCTATTTATATCTCCTGAGAATAAAAAAGATTTCTGTGGAACATATCCTACCATTTTTCTAAGTTCTTTCTGATTCATATTTCTTATATCCACACCTGCTATTTCTATACTGCCTTCAGTTGGATCATAGAATCTATTTAATAGTTTTACGATTGTACTCTTACCACTACCCGTACCTCCGATTATAGCTACTTTATCTCCTTTTTCGATTTTAAAACTTATATTTTTCAATACATTCTTTTCTGCATAAGGATATTTAAAGCCTATATTTTTAAATTCAATTTCTCCTCTTTTGCTCTTTATAATTTCTTCTGCTAAAAGAGGATCCTTTATGCTTATTTCCATATCTAAAATTTCTGCAATTCTATTAGCAGCAACTGAAGATCTTGGGAATAATACTGAAATCATTGAGATCATTAAGAATGACATTATTATCTGCATACTATATTGTATAAATGCCATCATATCTCCTATTTCAAGCTTTCCTAAATCGATTTGATATGAACCATACCATACGACAATAATCATTATTATATTCATGATTAAGGTCATAGCCGGCATTAAAAGTCCCATTATTCTACCTACAAATTTAGTAGTATTCGATAATTCTTCATTCGTTATATCGAATTTTTCTTCTTCTAATTTTTCATTATTATATGCTCTTATAACTAATAATCCAGTTATAGACTCTCTAGTTACTAGATTCAATTTATCTAATAGTTTTTGAATTAATTTAAATCTCGGTACTGCAACACTGAAGATAATCAACATTACTAATGTTATTGCAATAGCGGCAAGTGGTATTATCCAAGACATAGATAAATTGGTTTTAAATACCTTAATTATTCCTCCAATTCCTAATATAGGTGCATAGAAGACTAATCTTAAGAATAAGACTAAGAATAATTGTATCTGCTGAATATCATTAGTGCTTCTATTTATCAATGAGGATATTGAGAATTTATCTATTTCTTTATCTGAAAAGGACATGACTTTTCTAAATACTGAATTTCTTAAATCCCTTCCTACTCCTGCTGCTATCTTTGAAGCTATAATTACTACAATAACAGCTGCTAACATACTTCCTAGAGCTATTAATATCATTTTAAATCCAGTTTTAAATAGATAATCTATTTGTATTTTATTCATATCTATTCCTAATTCTTTATACTCTGCTTTTATGAAATGATTCATATACATTTCTTTCATAGTACTGGTTAAATTCTTATCGTCTCTATTGAATAATTTAAAAATAGAACTCTCTATAATTCTATCTAATTCTTTATCATCTTCTACTAATTCATATATATTATCTTCTTTATTTAAATCGGGATTGAAATATTTTATTTCTATTTGATTTTTATTCTTTTTCTTATATGAGTTTTCAAAGATCTCTCTATCTTCATAATTTAATATACTTTTTATTCTATTATGAGTTTTTTCTGTTAAATACTCTGGTATTTCTGCGCTTATACCACCTTTTTGAATGCCCTCATCTACTATTTCAGCCATATAATTTGGTAATGCTAAATTCGCATTTGCCTGTATGAATAATAATATTACGAGTAATATTATATTCAATATATATGGCTTTATATACTCTTTTAATTTAATCATATATTCACCTCATTCATTAGTTATGATAATATAATTATATATATATAACTAATTTATGTCAATAAAATATCGGTAAGTAAAAGTAATATATTTATGATATAATTATATTTAGATAATCATTGTTTAGTAAATTTGAGGGGGTATTTCTTTGGAATGCAAAGATAATCTAGATGAGACTATTAGTAATTTTTTTGAATTCATAATTTTCTTACATAGGAATCTTTTTAATCCTGAATCTATGATGAAGCGTTATTCTATGCCTATTTCTCAGATAAAAGTTTTGTTTTTTCTATATAAAAAAGGAAATAGCATAGTTTCTGATATAGCAGATTCTTTATCTATAAATCGTTCTAATCTGACTCCGATATTAGAAAATTTATATAGGAATGGCTATATTGAAAAAGCTACACTACCTAAGGATAAGAGATACTATATAATCAGTATTACTGAAAAAGGTAAACAATTCGTTGATGAAAAAGAAAGTTTGATAAAAATGGAATTAAAAGAGAAATTTAAATCCATATCTGATGAAGAGCTAGATCTATTAAATAAATATATGATTGGAACAAAGGAAATATTGTCTGATATATGTAAAAAACAATCCCCTTAATTAAGGGGATTGTTTTAAAAGATCAATATTTCTTTTTCACATTTTACAATATTTTTTAATATGTCTGAAAGTTCCGTTCCAATATTCTTAGGCGGTTTATAGCCTTTAAATTTTAATTTTTCTAATTCAGTATATATTGTAATCTTCCATTTACCTAATCCTGCTAAAGGTAGATCGTTTTCTTCATTTTTTATATCAGATAAATCTACTTTTGAAAACAGTTTTTCGTCAAGATAATCTTTAGTTAAAAAATATTCATATTCTTCTTCTATAGGATAAAATTCTCCATCTATTAACGAGTTCTCTATACCTCTATTGAATTCTATCTTAACTTTTCCTAAATCTCTTTTTATATCTATTTTACATCTAGTAAAATCGGTTATTTTATCTAAATTATTAATATAATATTTTACTTCTATTCCCTTAACTCCTGTATTCATAAATTATATTCTCCCCCATTATACTATGATTTTAATACATCTTTTTCTAATTCAGATGCTTTTTCATTTCCTAATAGATATCTGACTATCTCTATAGCAAAGTCTGCTGCTAAATATGGTCCTTTTCCAGTTATTATATTAGAATCTATTTCTACATCAGAATTAGTATATTCTGCATCCTCTATATTAGATTCGAATCCAGGATAACAAGTTGCTCTTCTTCCTTTTAATATTTTAGCTTCTTGAAGCACTGAAGGACCAGCGCATATTGCTGATACTAATTTTCCTTTTTCAAAAACTGATTTAACTATTTCTATAACTCTTTTATCATCTCTTAGATTGAATGCTCCTGGAAGCCCTCCTGGAATTATGACCGCATCTAAGCTATCGATTTCATCTATTTGATCAATAGTTAAATCTGCTATAACTCTTATATCGTGTGCCCCTTTAACCTCAAGATTTTCATCTATTGAGACCATATCTACCTTTATTTTCATTCTTCTTAAAAAGTCTACAGTTGTTAATGCTTCTATTTCTTCAAATCCTTCAGCTAAAAAAACTAATGCTCTCATGCTCTCCCTCCTCTTCTCTTTTCTTATATTTTATCATATATGCTGTTTTTTTCAAATTTTATACTCTTAATCTCTTAATTGATAATCTCATTATTAAATGTATATGAAATAATAATTCTATATGTTATTAATATTCATTACTCTATATCTATTGTTATAATTTAACATATGGTAACGTTTTCTTCCTCTGATTTTATGTATTTTGTATTCATAACGAATTTTGTATTATTTATTTTTATTTGAGAAAATTTTGGGTATAATAAGATTGAGTGATAAATTATTTTATTGAGGAGGTTATGTTAATGGAAAGCTTTCTAGCAGTTTTAGAGAGTTTCAAAGACTTCTTATGGGATAATTTTCTAGTCTATGCCTTATTATTTGTAGGGATATATTTGACTATAAAACTAGGATTACCTCAAATTACGTCTTTGAAGAAGATCTTTACTCAACCATTTAAGGGGATGTTTGATAAAGATAGTGAAGGAGTTAGTTCATTTCAGGCACTTGCGACTTCAGTAGCAGGTCAAGTGGGTACTGGAAATATTGGGGGAGTTGCAACAGCAATAGTTGCTGGTGGACCTGGTGCCGTATTCTGGATGTGGGTTTCAGGTTTACTTGGTATGTCAACTATTTTTGGTGAGGCTATATTAGCCCAAAAGTTTAGAGAGAAAAGAAATGGTAATTGGGTTGGGGGCCCAGCATTCTATATTTCTAAGGGTCTTAAGAATAAGAAATTAGGAAAGATATTGGGAAGTGTTTTTGCTATACTTATAATTCTTGCACTAGGCCTTATTGGAAATATGGTTCAATCGAATTCTATGTCTGTTGCATTAGAAAGTGGATTCGGTTTTAACCCTTTAGTAGTTGGGGTTATAGTTGCTATAGTAGCAGCACTTATTTTTGTTGGAGGAATAAATAGAATTGCTTCTTTTGCTGAGATACTTGTTCCTATAATGGCTATAATATATTTCATCGGTTCAATAGTTATTATGATTAAATTTCACGATAATATTATACCAGTATTTAAGGATATATTTACGCAAGCTTTCAGTGGAAGAGCAGCAATGGGAGCTATTGCAGGTATATCAGTTAAGCAAGCTGTTAAATTAGGGCTTGCTAGAGGATTGTTTTCTAATGAAGCAGGTATGGGTTCTACTCCACATGCACATGCGGTTGCTGAAGTAAAACATCCTGCACAACAAGGTTTCGTTGCAATGTTCGGTGTTATAATTGACACATTCGTAATATGTTCAGTTACAGCCTTAATAATACTTACTACAAAAGCTGATATAGTAGCTTCACAGGAAGGACTTAATTCTGTTCAAGTTACTCAAAAAGCATTCGAAATCGCTTTTGGTAATATAGGTATTAAATTCTTAGGAATTTCATTATTATTCTTTGCTTTTACTACTATTATAGGATGGTATTATTTTGGTGAGAGTAATATTAGATATTTATTTGGTAAAAAAGGTCTTATTCCTTATAGAATACTAGTTATGATTTTCATAGTACTAGGTGCTAAATTTGAAATAGATATAGTATGGGATTTAGCAGATCTATTTAATGGTTTAATGATTATACCAAACCTTATAGCATTACTTTTATTATCAGGTATAATCTCTGCTACATTAAAGGAATTTAAAGATAATGAAGACGAGTACTTATAATAAAGATTTTGAATTATAATTTAATTATGTATACAGTAAACAACTCTCAGTCTATATTAGGCTGAGATTATTTTTTTATTATTCTATTATATTGAGTATAATAAATATAAAGGAGAATTTATGTACTATCAAGTAAATTGGGCTTCTATAACATTAGGAATTTCTGTAATACTATTAGAACTAGGATTCTTACTGGCTTATAGAACAGGATGGAATATTGGTACCGCAGCTATAATATCAACTATAGTTGTGACAATAGCATTAGTTCCTATCGGTATTTTTCTCTATAGAGAGTCTATAAGTATTAATAATATAACAGGTATTACTCTGAGCTTAATAGGAATATATATGATAAGTATGAGATGATAAAAAGCTGCTATAAATAGCAGCTTTTTATCATTTAATAATTAGACTAGACTAGTCTTATCTATCTAGCCTCAGCCTTTTACTCCTAATTTCTGTTTTAATTCTTTAGTAATATCTTTAATATATTGATTACCCATTAAGATATAATAATCTTCTTCTGTCGTAAACGGATCTTCTTCATCTGGTGAGAATAAAA